>JASGGM010000012.1:0-21910 GCA_047605045.1 Acinetobacter sp.
TTGGCCATTGAGAAATTACAGGAACTGGCGAGATATGATTTGATTGCAGAAGTTCGGCGGGCGATCGGAGCAACCCTCGAACAAGGCGAAACTACCTTAGAAACAGTTGCAGGCCAACTAAACATTACACCACGTCGATTACGTACACATTTAAGTGAGGCGAATACCAGTTTTCAGCATATTTTGTCGGATTATCGCTGTCGTTTGGCAAAGAAATTACTCTCGCATACGCATGAAAGTATTGAGCGAATCGTGTATTTAACAGGTTTTTCTGAGCCAAGTACCTTTTATCGGGCGTTTAAGCGTTGGACAAATGAAACACCTGTTGAGTATCGTAAGCGTAAACAACAGGCGTAATCATTTTCTCAACCTCCCTGATTTTTACAGGAGGTAGAAAATTTTGGTTATTATTCAGGCCAGTTTAGCCATTGTGGTCCTAGTGCAATCGTGGGTAGTTGAAACTGTTCAGGATAATCTGCCTGAATAAAGTAAAGTCCGTCTGGTGGCGCTGTAACGCCAGCCGCCTTACGATCTTCAGCAGCAAAGATTTCATCAATATGATCAATCTCGTATTGTTCCTGCCCAATTTCCAATAGGCAACCGACAATATTGCGTACCATGTGATGCAGGAAGCCATCGGCCTGAATATCAAGCACCAAAAAAGGCCCATGCGGGATTAAATGGCAATGTTTGACATGACGCACGGGTTGATTGGACTGACATGCTGCTGCACGAAAACTTTCAAAATTATGCGTGCCTTCGAACTTTTTCGCAGCCTGTATCATTTTCTCGACATTGAGCTTCTGATGAATATGAGTCACTTGTTTATGCAATAAAGCAGGGCGATGCGCAGCGTTATAAATCACATAACGATACCGCCGAGCAGTGGCTTTAAAACGTGCATGGAAATCATTCTCCATACGTTGAATCCATTGAATGGCGATATCTTTAGGCAATTGACTGTTTGCACCCATAATCCAGCCACGATCAGGTCGATTAGCATCGCTGTCAAAGTGGGCAACCATATTGGTTGCATGTACACCTGCATCAGTACGACCTGCACCATGTAGCATGACAGGATGGTCGGCAATTCGACTGAGTACTTCTTCCAGTGTTTGTTGCACACTGGCAACGCCTGCTTGTTGTGTTTGCCACCCTCGATAATGAGTCCCACAAAATTCAATGCCTATTGCATAACGCTGCATCAGAATTATCCTTGTGCTGCATTTGTCGACCAATGACGAAACCATTGTTTTGCATTGTCGTATTGTAGAAAAAGCTGTAAAGCTTTGGCATATAAGTCGGCATGTCCTAATGTATCTGTTACAACAATTTGTGCGTCTTTCACCCAAGCACTGACGGCATAACGTTGGTCGATGCCACCAAAAGAAACCTGCGTAGATAAAATTGGCAGACAGTTCAAATCGAGTAATTGTTTGATTTGTGCTATGAGATGGTCATTGATGACCAGATTGCCTGTCCCAAATCCTTGTAAGACCAAAAATGATGGCGGATTTTTAAGAAGATGGTCAAAATTCGCTTCGAGTTGATTGAGTGCAATCGGTTGCATCATCCAACTGATGATATTAAATTGTTTTGATTTTTCAATAAGATGGTTGTCAACTTCGATTGCGGTTTCAACAATATATTTTGCAGGTTTTTGCTCACTTGCTGTACCTTTAAAGGCATCTAAATCCGTTGTATGTACTTTTAATGCCGTACGACCATAAAATAATTGTTGATGAAATGCCAAATAAACGCCTGTTGTGACTTCGGTCACCTGTTCGAGTGCAAACCATAAATTATCTTTGGCATCGGTAAACTCACGAATCGCAGTTCCCTCAATATTCAGTAAAGGGAATTGACTGCCTGTGATAATCACAGTGGCAGATTGGCCTAAAAAGCGCGCTAAAACGGCACTCGCATAACTCATGGTGTCTGTGCCATGAATCACGACAAAATGCTGAAATTGTGTTTTTAATTGTTGAATGAATTGTACCAATGCCAACCAGTCGCTGGCAGTATACGCACTGCTGTCTTTAACGACAGGTGCAGAAAAACATTGAATATTGACGTGTTTAGGCAAATAACGTTGTAGGCGTGGAAAAAATTCCTGTTCAGGCATGGGGCTTAACGGTTCACCCACACAGCCAAACGTCCCCCCCATATAAATCAAAGCAATATTTTTCATAGCAATCTAAGCACAAACAATGGATTGCTTATGGTAGAACGAAGTGCTTTAAGATGCTATTTGTTTGAGTATGTTTTTTGCACGTTCTGTTTGATGGGCATCAAATTGAATCGACGGATACTTCAAGAGTGTCTCTGCAGCTTCAAATACGCCTAAAGTGACATAATGTTGTGCCAGATTGAGGATTAACTCGGCCTGATTCAGAGATTGAAGATGTGGAAATTGTTGAAGCAATGCATCGTCTTGCTGTATCGAAAACATCGAATAATCATGAGGATCATTTGATTCAATGCCTGAAGTGTCGGTTGTATTGGTGACATGGTGATGATGATCACCCATGATGCTAGACAGGGGCGAAATCGGCACATCATTATTTGATGAAAGCGAAAGCGTGCTCTCGAAATTCAGATTCTCAAACGTTTTGAGTAATGCATCCTGTTGCATGTCTGTATGACTTGAAGATTGCACCTGCTCAAATGCAATGCTGTGATTATCCGTAACCGCTTGCATGTGCAATGTCGATGACCGTGATTTTTTAGCATGAAAGGTGGCAAGTTCGGGGCTATGATTTTTTATACTTAAAGAGTCATAGCCTGCACCTTTTGTTTCTATACTGTGCGGTTCAAGTGAGAATTGAACATCCATTAAATTGTTGAGTTCTTCGACAGAATCTTGTGTTTTGGGTGGGGTGGAGGACAAGTGCTGTTGCACGATGCGTATTTTATTTTCATGATTTTCAAAATTTTGAGATATAGCCTGTGGGGAGGTATCATCTTCAGATGAAAGTTGTGATACTTGAGTCTCTTGGATTGGCGATTCTGCAGGCAAATGTTCAGGTAAAGCATCAGGTGCCGTATATTGAATAGGAACATGATAAGGCGCTGTTTTTCGGATATGACGTTCAGCGACTGGAATGATCGTATGTAGCTGTAAGGCTTTAAGATGAGAAAATAACAATTGAATGGCAAGTTGATCATCTTTGGCTAAATGGATATCCAATAAATATAAGTACAATTCATGTTGAGACGGGTGCTTATACAATGTTTCATTTAATAGCGCTTCGGCAAGCGGATAATTTTTCTCATAAATAAGCGATTCAATTTGTTTTTTAAACAGTGGATTAATGTCAGATGTTTTAGGTTGATGTGAAGCGACAGTTGCTTGAGTTGTACGGGTTGCAATTTTGATATTGGTTCGTTGTTTAGTTTTTTTAAGCCGACCAAAATGAGCGCTTTTAGACGCTTGAGTGTGTTGTGTTGATTGTCGTTGTTTTAAGATGAGCGCGATAATCAATAACACCACGAAAGGCAGAATATAAGACAACATAATTTAAGATTATCTTCCTAAAAAAGCCGATAAAAAGATAATCTTAAAATAAGAATATAGATCACGAAAGTAAATGAATATCCGATGAAATAAAGCCGATCCACGATGGATCGGCTTTATAGGCTGACTCGTAAAACCTATGCGTTTTTGAAGTCAATTAAAATACGCAACATGCGGCGTAAAGGTTCGGCAGCACCCCAGAGTAATTGGTCACCTACAGTGAATGCACCTAGATATTCTTTACCCATATTCAGTTTACGTAAACGACCGACTGGCACAGACAATGTACCTGTCACTGCCACTGGCGTTAAATCGGTCATCGATGCTTCACGTGTGTTCGGGACAACTTTTGCCCATTCATTTGAAGTACGAATCATATCTTCGATTTCATCGAGTGGAACATCTTTGCGTAATTTAATGGTTAATGCCTGAGAGTGACAACGCATGGCACCAATACGCACACAGTGACCATCAATCGGTACAATGCTGGAATTACCCAAAATCTTATTGGTTTCTGCCTGACCTTTCCATTCTTCTTTCGACTGACCGCTTTCAAGCTGTTTGTCGATATATGGAATGAGTGAGCCTGCTAAAGGTACTCCAAAATTTGCTTTCGGGAATGCATCACCACGCTGTAATTCAGCCACTTGACGGTCAATATCCAGAATTGCAGATCTCGGATCATCCAGTAAATCTTTGGTGTTGTTGTACAAATAGCCCATGCCTGTAATCAATTCACGCATGTTTTGCGCACCAGCACCAGAGGCAGCTTGATATGTCATGGCGCTCATCCATTCCACTAAATTATTCTGGAATAATGAACCCAAACCCATCAACATGAGAGAAACGGTACAGTTACCGCCAACAAATGTTTTACCACCCTGGATTAATGAATCTTTAATGACATTTAAGTTTACAGGATCCAGCACAATCACGGCTTCATCTTGCATACGCAATGTAGATGCAGCATCGATCCAATAACCTGTCCAACCTGTTGCTTTCAATTGTGGGAATACCGCAGAAGTATAATCGCCACCTTGACAGGTAATAATGACATCCATTTGCTTCAGACTGGTAATGTCCGTTGCATCCATAAGTGCTGGAGCAGTTTTACCACCAAATGCTGGCGCTTCACCGCCTGCATTACTGGTAGAGAAATAGAATGGTTCAAAATGAGCAAAATCATTTTCTTCAACCATACGTTGCATGAGGACAGATCCCACCATCCCACGCCAACCGACCAGACCTACTTTCATGTCATTGTGCCTCGGTATGTAAATTAATAAAAAAGGGGTAATGAGTGTATCAAAAGTGTCCACAACTGCAAGCATTACCTCCATCAATTTGTCGTATATACAATGGAATAAATACTGATTTACATGTGGGTCTGGCAATTCATTCGGGTATTTGGTCATGAACACCTTGAATGATGTCATTTTAATGCTGGAATACAAACTATCTTTGCTGAAGACACTCTTGTTCTTATTCGGAAGAATATGTAACTATCCTTATGTAGTGCTGTTCTTAAATGTAGGAAATAGCTTACAACAATAAGAGACGATTGCTTATTTTTATGCCACGTAAAAATGCCTATTCTATATTCATCGGCAGAAGGAACTGGGAATGGAAAATCCCCACTATGGATGGAGCAACGCCGATAGGGAAAGCATCACGGAAAAGATGTGAACAGGAAGTGATAAGATATAAAAAGAAGAATAGATGTGAAAACACAACCTCAATATGCCCGAGTTCGGTAGGATGCTGAACTCGGGTTTTAATTTATGAGTTAACTCAAATTTACAAAGTGTTGTAAGAAGAAAAATGATAAACAAAAAGGATGCAAGTTAACGCATCACTTCCTGATATAACGCCAAGGTATCATCACACATTTGTTTTAAACTAAATTGCTGCACTGGTGCAACGCTTTGCGGTTGTTCTATATGCAATTGTACAGCCTCGATCAACTGTTGTTGTTGATCCACCTCAATGAGTCCTTGAGGATATAATCTTGACAGAATCTCGGCAACGCCGCCACGATTCCAGCCAATCACAGGTGTTCCCAAAGATAAAGCCTCCAACGTAGTACGACCGAAAGTTTCAGCCTGATTGGAAAGCGATAACACCACATCACTTAAGGCGAGCCATTCTCGGATATCCGAGCGATGCCCGACAAATGTCATGTGTTCGGTCAGTTGTTTGGTTTGAATGGTTTGCTGTAATTCATCTAAATAAGCACGTTTCTTTTCGTCGGCTCCTCCCACAACAACCGCATGAACATGTGGGTAATCCTTTGCTAATACTGCCATTAAGTCGATTAAACATTCATGACCTTTCAGACGTGTAATACGACCAGGGAGGCATAATAAAAATTTATTTTCCAGCTGCGGATAATCGAGATAAACCTTGTTGAGCCATTGTGCTGATGGTTGATAGTGGTATGGAAAAGCTTTTGGGTCGATACCTCGATAAATCCGCACAATATCGTCATGTGGGCATTCTGGATAATGGTCTTTAATGTAGCTGACCACACTGTCTGAAACGGCAATGACTTTTTCAGCTCTGGTCATAATCGCACTGTAGCGATTGACCGAATAAAAGCCATGCACGGTACTAATTAAATGCGGACGCTGATGAGCAGGAATACCTTTCAACGCGTAATGTGTTAACCATGCAGGTACACGCGAGCGGACATGTACAATGTCAGGTTGGTGTTTTTGAATTAGTTTTCTAAGTGGAAAAATTTGCCATAAGCTCGACAATGACTTTTTATGAATGGGTAATTGTAGATGGATGGTGCCTTCAGCTTCTAAATCGGGTACAAGTCGTCCGCCATTTGAAACCACAATTGATTGATGGCCTTGTGCGACCAATGCGCGGGCAATTTCTAGTGTTCCTCGTTCTACACCGCCACTGTTGAGTTCGGGAAGAAGTTGCATGACTTTTATAGATGTGTTCATGAATAAATTTTCTCGTAACCTTCTGGGCGGGTTTTAAAACGACGATGAAACCACATATATTGGGTGGGTGCAATTCTTAATTGATTCTCAATAATTACATTGACACGTGTGGCATCATCGACTTCATCTTCGGAAGGGAGGTTTTCTACAGGTGCCTCAATGAGAATATGATAACGTGGATCAGCTTCATCGCCATGCCGATAAAAATATAAGGGTATGGCGACGGCTTTGGATATTTTTAGCAAACGACGATGTGCCGTGACCGTTGCTGCGGGAACACCAAAAAATGGTGCCATGACACCTTGTTTTAAGCCAAAATCCTGATCTGGACTATACCAGATCGCATCTTTATTTTTCAGATGACGAATTAAACCCCGCATATCATCGTGATCAATTTGTGCCTTGTAAATCGTGGCACGGCAACGAAAAATAATCATATCTAACAAAGGGTTGTTCTGCGGTCGATACACAACATCAGGTTCAAAATATTTGGAACAAATAAAACCACCAGCATCCAGTAAGGTACTATGAGTACCTAAAAGTAACACACCTTGACCATTGGCTTGTGCATGGGTGATATGTTCCAGCCCCTCTATGGTGACTCGATTTTTAAACCATTGCGGGTTGTACCATGCATTTAAAGTTTCAAACGTCCCCAACATCATATCGACAAAGACTTGTTTGGCTTGATGTTCGACATGTGCCTGTGACCATTCAGGAAAACAGACCTGCAAGTTACGAATGGTGGTTTTACGGCGTGATTTGAGATACTTCCATGACAAGGATGCGAGTATGTGTGCAATACGGCGTTGAATTGCCCAAGGCAAAATTGCCAGTAGCATTAAACCCACGATGGCGAGCCAGATACTCCAATATTGAGGGAGTAAGAAAGACCAGTAGAACTGGCCAGGAATATAAGAAGTTTTTTGACTCATATCACAGCATCGAATAACTTAGATCAAACTGATGGCAGTGTAGCATGAAGTGCTTCAAATCTTGCAGTAGGTCATGGGTTGCAAATGGGTCAAGTTTGGCAATCGGCATTGGTTCGGAAGCGGATTTTCGATTAAAATTATAAGAAATGCCGTAAAAGCTCAAGACAGTTAAACGATATGTGCTACATACCGTTTAACGCCAAGGTTCAGAATACTTTAACCCTTACTCATTCCTTCCAATACATCCCAACGTTCCAGTTTTTCAAGCAAAAGCTCCTCAATTTCTGCAAGTCGTTGACTGGCTTGCGTGGCAGCAGCAGCATCGGTGACAAACCACGAACCATCTGCCAGTTTTTCGGAAAGTTGGCTTTGCTCAGTTTCTAACTGTTCAATTTCAGCAGGTAACTGTTCTAACTCACGTTGGTCTTTATAGCTGAGTTTGGCCTTTTTAGGTGCCTGTTGCGCTTGGTTTTGCGCCTGTGCCAATGCTTTGGCTTGTGCTTTTTTCACATCGGCTTTTTGGTCAACTACTTTATCGTCAGGGCGTTGTAACAAGTAATCCTGATAGCCACCAATATATTCATTAATATTGCCTTGACCATCAAATACCCATGTTGATGTCACCACATTGTCCATAAAGGCACGGTCATGGCTAATCAGCAACAAGGTGCCTTTGTATTCCGATAGCATTTCTTCCAGTAGTTCTAATGTCACCATGTCAAGGTCATTGGTTGGCTCATCCATGACAATTAAGTTAGACGGTTTAAGTAACAATTTTGCCAGCAATACACGGTTACGTTCACCACCCGATAATGCTTTAACAGGCGTTCTGGCACGTTCTGGTGAAAATAAAAAGTCTTGCAAATAGCTATAGATATGACGGCGTTGTCCGTTTACATCGACAAAATCCGAACCCTCAGAGACATTGGCCAAAACTGATTTTTCTAACTCAAGCTGATTACGTAATTGGTCGAAATAGGCAGTTTCTAATTGTGTACCAATTTGCACTGTACCTGTGTGCGCTATTTCACCCAAAATCGCTTTAATCAATGTGGTTTTACCGACACCGTTATCACCCACTAAACCAATTCGATCGCCACGCATGACAATTGCAGAAAAATTATTGATGAGTGGGCGATCATCAAACTGAACGCTTAAATGTTCAATATCAAAGACCAATTTGCCTGAGCGTTGTGCTTCTTGCACGCCCATGTTGACTTTACCTTGTTGGAAGCGGCGCGCTTTGGATTCTTCCCGAAGGGCTTTTAAGGCACGAACACGACCTTCATTACGGGTACGACGCGCTTTAATCCCTTGACGAATCCATGCTTCTTCTTCGGCTAATTTTTTCTCAAACAATGCATTTTGCTTTTCTTCTGCTTCCAGTTGTTGCGCTTTAAGTTCGAGATAACGTGAGTAGTTCCCTTCATAGCTACGTAAGATGCCGCGATCTAATTCCACAATGCGTGTCGCTACAGTATCTACAAAAGAACGGTCATGCGAAATAAACAGCAGCGTCAAGTTATTCTGTTCTAATAAAAATTTTTCTAACCATTCGATACTTTCGACATCTAAATGGTTGGTCGGTTCATCCAGCAGTAAGACATCAGGTTGCATTAACAAAGCACGCGCCAAAAGTACACGGCGTTTTCGCCCACCTGAAAGTTCCGATAAATCGGCATTCGGGTCCAGTCCCATCTTCCCGAGAATGGTGTTGACTTTATTTTCCAGTGTCCAGCCATCCAGCTGATCCATTTTGTGCTGTAAATCACCCATGCGTTCACAGGCTTGCATATCGCCCAGTACACAGGCATCGGAAGCTTCATGATACGCCTTTAAGACGTTTGCGGCTTCGCCAGCACCTTCGGCGACGATATCGGCCACTTTCCCTGAGTCGACAGGTACATCTTGTGCCAGCATGGAGACGGTCAAACCATTCTGAATGGAAATTTCACCACGATCTGCAACTAGACTTCCCTCAATGAGTTTAAGTAAAGTAGACTTACCCTCACCGTTGCGTCCAATTAAACAAACTCTCTCGGCACGATCTAAACTAAAGTTTGCACCGTCGAGGAGGGCAGGACCGCCAAAAGCAAGTTGGACATCCCGAAGGGTAATATAGGCCATACAGTTTCCTAAAGTCTCAAATGAGGAGAGTAAAATGACAAATGTTGTCGAGCAAAGTGATCAGTCGTCATTTTCCGCACCCATTGAAGATTTGCAAGTGCGAATTGCATTTTTAGACGATTTAGTTGAACAATTGAATGCTCAATTGGTGGTTCAAAACCAAGAGATTGCCGATTTAAAGAAGCAAATGCAAATTTTGTATCAGCGCGTTGAGGCTTCCGATTTATCGGAGGGTATAGCACCTTTCGATCCAAATACCAATCGACCGCCACA
Organism: Acinetobacter sp.; assembly: GCA_047605045.1. Lineage (GTDB taxonomy): Bacteria > Pseudomonadota > Gammaproteobacteria > Pseudomonadales > Moraxellaceae > Acinetobacter. Next base: position 9,810 of record JASGGM010000012.1, read on the forward strand.
CTATTGATCATTATTTAATGTGAATTTCTATATTTTAACTGAGAAATGAAAACGTTTTTTAGAAAATTGCATAAAATAGTGTCATTATTTCCCTGCACATGTATGACAAAGAAGATTGATTGAATGACTAAAATTATTCTACTTGACGCACGAGAGTCTTTACCGACAGCGAAAGAATTTAAACAACTGTTTACACGGTATGAAACAGCATATTTATTTCACATGCATGATCAGTTGAATTATCCATTGTTAGATATGACTGAATTTGCCAGTTGGATCAGTAGTGGTCAAATTGTAATTTTAGATGTACCACCGTTGAATCAGGCTGAACTTGAGTATGCCATTTTGGCAGGACAGTTATTGTCGATCATTGAGCCAGAAACAACTGTGGATGTGCTGTCTACGCAATCTTCAATTTCACATTTGTTGGACATTCTAGACAGTATAGAAGTACAAGTGTGTTATTTGACTGAGTTGCCTCAAGAAGAACTTGAGGTTATTCAAAGCTCAAATGATGTCGTTAGTGCAGATACGGTACAACAGCCACTGCCTCATGCCTTGTTACAGTCAGTATTTCAAGGCGATGCTGAAGCATTTATGACTTTGCTGAAGCAGCAAAATATTCATGCACATGTCGAAACTATTCCTATCGATCAGTTGCAATGGCAAGTGATTCAGGAACTCCATCAGTTGCCAGAAAAACCGCAACACTTATTGGAGTTTAAACAACTGCTTCAGCGTATTTTTCCTGAAATGGATGTACAGGTCTTATTGAAAGTCTGGATTGATCAGGGCGTGTTACATTGGGATGGTGAGCGACTTTATTATGGTGCTGAATTTGCGCTGAACTGAGGCGAGTTTGATTCTGATCTTGTATTTTGCCGTTTTAATCAACAAAAGTGAAGGTTAAGGAATATACAGGGCTTTGGGGTGTAATCATCATTGTGTCTGTATTGGGTTCTGTTGGGACTTCGCGTGAATGCGTGTGAAAAAGCACTGGGTATCATGCGTGACAGAGCACAACAGGCAAGCAGCGTTAGAAGTGACGGAGCCTTTGCCAGCAAACATCGTAGAGACAGACTATGACTCCTGAAGAATTCCGTGCTAAGCACAGACAAAAATTCTTAAATTTTCAACATTATCATCTTAATTTGGATGATTTGTCTGAAGACCTTAAAATCCAAGCGCAAGCAATAATTAATTTGCATGCCCAAAACGATTTCGAACCCCTTGGTCAAGGAGGGACTTTTAAAGCCCGCCTTAACCTTCTCAAACTTCACTACACTGCTGGCTGCTCCATTGAGCAAATTGAACCGCTTTATGCAGATGTGATCCATGCTCTTGGCGAATGGCATGCTGCTTATCATGACTATATCCGCGCACTGGCGGTAGAGTTTGGCGAAGACCTGCGCGAAGATGGAACCCCATTAGAATTTGAATATATTTTTCACTACCAACTTGTACTGGATGTGGTGAGCCTTGGCGTACTGCTGGGGGATGGCGACGCGCTACGCAAGATTGCACTGTGGATGCAAAGAGAGCGCGGCACGGACTTGCTCTTTGAATCGCTATTGGCGCCTGCCGTCCCCGATCCCCGAGACAACACCGACTTCTACCACCTCAAACCATACGACCCGTTGATCGATGCCTTCTGGACGGCAGAAACACCCAGCGAAGCGAGCGCCAAGGTCAAGGCATATTTGAACAGCTGGTATGAGAGCTTTGAAGGCGCCCCTTGGCATGATGGTCATTTGCACGCTGTCGAGGGCGAATACATGCCCTATTACGGCTACTGGTCCTTTGAAGCGGCTGCCGTGTGCATCATCAACAATATCGACGACAGCAGCTTTCGCGACCACATTTACTATCCCAAGGATCTGGCTGACTGGGCGCGTGCCAATCACTCACTTGCTTATCTTCAATCTGACGATGCACAAAAATAAGCCTGTTCCATCCGTATTCAAGATATGGAATCATATGGGAGCGATGAGCCATCGATAAAGTTGTGAACAACCGTGCTGGTATCAAGGGTAAAGGACATAAACAAAAATGACGAAAAATACACCATTTCAGCAGCGACGGCGACAGCAGTTTTTAAGTGAAGATCAATATAAAAATGAAATCAGATTTTGGGATAAGGTTATTGCAGATCAACATGGCAACCTGCTCAAGCCCGAGGGGTCTGATCGAGGATGGCATGGGCGTCTTCTTCAAGGAATTGCAGGAGATTTGTATATCAAGCTTTCGCTTAGATACACCGCAGGCGAACCCATCGCATCCCTAAGAGATGAGCTGGGCGAAGTTATTTCCGCCTACGAACGCTACGGTGAGTACCTCTGGAAAGATACGGGTGACCGCAATGACTGGGTATTCGACTTAGATTTCCTTGATGAGTATTGCGAACTGATGCAACTGGTCGGCCTGTGCTTTCTATTGCATCGGCGTGACCTGCTGCCACGTATTGCCGTGCTACAAGATGGTCTGGATGCTGTCGGGCGGAAAGGTGAGGGTGCAGGTGGCGCGGACTGGCTTTTCGAGGAGTTCATGTCTTTTGGCGTTGGTCCAGAGAATCGCTACGAGAGCGAAACGATTCATTGGGCACGGCCTTATGAGGTGCTAGCGGATGCCATGAGTAGTGCCGACAACGCTACGGCCCTCAAAGACATGGATCGTTTCCTCAAGCATTGGTACGAGGACTTGTCGGGTGTGGGTTGGCATGATAGCCACACGCCCAACGAGAATGGCGATTTGGGTGGTTATTACGGCTATTGGAGTTTTGAAGCTGGCGCAGCTGTTCTATTGTTGGGCATCGAGGACGATAGCAGCTTGCACAAATACATCTATTACCCCAAAGAGCTTGTGGCTTGGGCGCGTGCCAATCACTCACTTGCTCATCTTCAATCTGACGATGCACGAAAATAAGCCAGTTCCATGATGTATTTTTCTTCAAATGGATTTACATGTCTTATTGAAAGTTTGGGTTGATCAGTGCCCGTTACATTGCGATGGTGAGCGACGCTATTATGGTGCTGAATTTGCGCTGAACGAAGGCAAATTTGATTTTGATCTTGCATTTTGCCTTGTGCTTGTGCAACTCTAATAATAGAAACGAAAGGTTAAGGCTATGGAACATACAGGACTTTGGGTTGCAATCATCATCATTGTGTTTGTACTGGGGTCTATTTTGGGGCTTCGCGTGAATCCGCGTGAGAAAGCGCTGGGTATCATGCGTGACAAAGCACGTAAAATAGGGTTACATCCGCGCTTGATTGTTGCTCCTGAATGGACGCATATCCCGAAAGCGACTGAAAATCGTGCCAGTATGGTGGCGTATTACAGTGTGCTACTGCCAGATGCCAAATTACCACTCATGCGTGCTCGAATAAACGACGATAAATTCGAATTGGTGCATGGCGATGAAAAATTTAAAGATTATCCCATTGCATTAAAGGGGATTTATGCTATTGATATGCAAGCGAACTGCGTCGGCGTTTATTGGGATGAACATGCAGATCTACATGCCACGCAACTTGAAGAAATGAAAGCCTACCTCATTTCTTTGGCACAGTTCTAAATTTTTAATGACAGGAAACAAAAAACATTATGGCGAACGCTCCTCGGTCTAGCTCTAAAACGACAACAGAACAAGCAAAAAGCGCCAAAAAAGCACGTGCGCTTGTGATTGTGGAGTCGCCTGCCAAAGCGAAAACCATCAATAAATACTTGGGAAATGAATATATTGTAAAATCATCGGTCGGGCATGTGCGAGACTTACCGACAGGCGGTTCAGCAAAAACAGGCGAAAAGAAACCTGCGACCACCCGAACAAAACTAACCGATGAACAAAAACAGCAAAAAGCGCAACAAGCGTTGGTCAACCGTATGGGGATTGATCCCGAGCATGGTTGGGAGGCACACTATGAAGTGCTACCGGGCAAAGAAAATGTTGTTTCAGAATTAAAGAAATTGGCTTCGCAAGTCGATGAAGTCTATCTCGCAACGGATTTGGACCGTGAGGGAGAAGCGATTGCATGGCATTTGCGTGAAGTCATTGGCGGTGATGATACGCGTTATCGCCGTGTGGTCTTTAATGAAATTACCAAAAATGCGATTCAGGAAGCCTTTAAACATCCTACTCGTTTAGACATTGATCGGGTTAATGCACAACAGGCTCGCCGCTTCTTGGACCGTGTTGTTGGTTTTATGATTTCACCGTTATTATGGGAAAAAATTGCGCGTGGATTATCGGCAGGGCGTGTGCAATCGGTTGCAGTGAAATTGGTTGTCGAGCGTGAGCGAGAAATTCGTGCGTTTATTCCTGAAGAATATTGGCAAGTATTTGCAGATACGCAAGCCAAGAAAGACCAGATTCGCCTTGAAGCAGTGAAGCAGGCGGGTAAGACGCTAAAACTGAGTAACAAGGCACAAACCGATGCTTTGCTCGATGTGTTGAAAACTGCGGAATATCAGGTTTCACAACGTGAAGATAAGCCGACCAAGGTCAATCCAAGTGCACCGTATATCACATCAACACTGCAACAAGCGGCAAGTACCCGACTAGGTTTTTCTGTGAAAAAAACCATGATGTTGGCGCAACGCTTGTATGAAGCAGGTTTTATTACCTATATGCGTACAGACTCAACATTCTTGAGTGATGATGCAGTAAATATGGTACGTGGTCATATCGAACAGCAATATGGTGAACGTTATTTGCCTGCTAAACCCAACCGTTATGGCAATAAAGCGGGCGCACAGGAAGCCCATGAGGCAATTCGCCCATCCAATGTTGGATTAACGGGTGATCAGTTAGCGGGTGTAGAACGTGATGCCCAACGCTTGTACGATTTAATTTGGCGACAATTTGTAGCGTGTCAGATGACACCAGCCGAATATCTTTCTTCGACTTTGCTGGTCAAAGCCAATGATGTTGAACTCAAAGCCAAAGGACGAACTTTGGTGTTTGATGGTTTTACCAAAGTACGTGGTGCAAATAAATCGGATGATGATGTGCTGTTGCCTGCGGTAAAAGTGGGTGAAATTCTTAAATTAGAGAAACTCGATCCGAGTCAACATTTTACCAAGCCACCTGCACGTTTTACCGAAGCATCGTTGGTGAAAGAATTGGAAAAACGTGGCATTGGGCGTCCATCGACCTATGCTGCGATTATTTCAACCATTCAAGATCGTGGTTACGTCAAACTTGAAAATCGTCGCCTATTTGCTGAAAAAATGGGTGAAATTGTTACCGATCGCCTAGATGAAAGTTTTAACAACTTGATGAATTATGCTTTTACCGCCGATTTAGAAGGTCAATTAGACCGAGTGGCGACAGGGGAACGTAATTGGAAAGAGTTGCTCAATAGTTTCTACGGTGATTTCAAAAATCGTTTAAACACGGCTCAAGGCGATAGCGGCATGCGTCGTAATCAACCCGTTGAAGTTGCAGATGTGCATTGCCCTGAATGTAGCCGAGCGATGCAGATTCGTACAGGGACAACGGGCGTATTTTTAGGCTGTTCAGGCTATAATCTGCCGCCGAAAGAGCGTTGTAAAGGTACCTTAAATCTGACACCTGTTGAATCTCTGGCTATTTTGTCGGATGACGACGGTGCAGAAACAGCGGACTTAATGTCAAAACGCCGTTGTCCAATTTGTAGTACAGCCATGGACAGTTATGTCGTAGATGGTGGTCGTAAATTACATGTGTGTGGTAACAATCCAGACTGTGATGGTTTTGAGATTGAAGAAGGTGAGTTTAAAATTAAGGGCTATGATGGCCCAACCATTCCATGTGATAAATGCGATGGTGAAATGCAACTTAAGACTGGACGTTTTGGTCCTTACTTTGCATGTATGAGTTGTGATAATACCCGTAAAGTCTTAAAGAATGGTCAGCCTGCGCCACCGAGAGTTGATCCAATTAAAATGGAACATTTGCGTTCGACCAAACACGACGACTTTTTTGTATTGCGAGATGGTGCAGCTGGTTTATTCCTTGCGGCAAGTAAGTTTCCGAAAATTCGTGAAACCCGTGCGCCGAAAGTATCTGAATTGCGCAGTGTGGCAGAACAACTGGATGCGAAATACCAGTTCTTATTGCAAGCACCAGACACCGATCCTGAAGGCAATCCTGCAATCGTGAAATTCAGCCGTAAAAATCAGGCGCAGTATGTGGGGTCGGAAACGCCAGAAGGAAAACAAACCAAGTGGAGCCTAGTTTATCAGGATGGTAAATGGGTTGAGGGTTAAAATGAAGTGATAAAAATGCTAGCGTTCAGCTGGCATTTTTATTGCAGCTGTTATTTATCATACTGTCAGGAATTAATACTTTCATATAGCTAAGTCGATAAAATGAAAATTTTTAAATATACTGAGAACTTATCTTTATTTGTTGAAATAGCGAGGACAGGATCATTCTCTGCTGTAGCGAATAAAAGCGGATCAAGTCCATCATCGATTATGCGGAAGATAGATGCGCTTGAAGATGTTATAGGGGCTAAAGTATTTACCAGATCTGCAAGAGGTGTGATTTTAACGGATATTGGTGAAACGTTGTATCAGCGGGCAATGAATATACTTGATGAATTGAGTGATATGCATAAAGAAATCATATCATTGAATACCAGTTCTCAAGGAACTTTGAGAATTAGTTGTTTACCCACCTTTGCAAAGATTTATATTCTATCTAATCTAAAAAATTTTAAAGAAAATTATCCTGAGATTGATCTTGTTTTAGATTTAACAGAGAGGTTGTCCAATCCTTCTACTGAACGTCTTGACGCAGCTTTACGCATAGGTCAGTTAAAAGATAGTCCCTTGTATGCAACTTATATTGGCGTCCAGAAGTGGATTGTATGTGCAAGCCCTGACTATATAAAAACATATGGAAAGCCTGAAAGTTTACATGATTTACATGGACACCATCTTATTGATAAATACCAAGACCCTGAGGCTGTATGCTGGAGAAGAATTCTTTCTCATACAGACATAGACGTCAATAGAATCTATTTAAGATGTAATGATTTTGAAGCATTAAGGCAGGCTGTCATTTCTGATCTAGGGATTGCATTTTTACCGAATTGGGTTGTTGCTCGCGACATTATAGAGAATAAGCTAGTAAAATTATTTGATGATCCAGAGCAACGTGAAGATGACATTTATTTTGTTAGGGCATTATCTCAATTGTCTCCTAAGTTAGAAATTTTTATAAATTTTTTGCGGGAAAATATGAGAAACCTGAATATTTAGAATTTTACTTTATTCTTTAATATGTCTTGCTAAATTGATAACTAGATTTACGCAGCCTAAAGATAGACCAAAAATTGCCATGCCTAACCAGCTATATTTGTAACTAATGATTGAACCAAGCCATGTTCCTAAAGCACCACCGATAAAATAGCAAAACATAAAGATTGTATTTAGTCTACTTCTGGCTTCCGTTGAAAGATTAAAAGTCTTTAATTGGTTGCCAACCAAGTTCGCTCTAGCTCCAATATCAAGAATCGTTAATCCACATATTAAAAAGATTAAAGAGATTTGTGCAAAGCCGATTAAGCAGAAACCAATAATACAGAAGATACTTGCCAGAATAATGACTGCTTTCGGCTGTAGCCGATCAACAAGTTGTCCAATATATGGGGTAATCAAAATACCAGCAATACCTGTTAGACCTAAACTTCCTACAGTATCACTTCCATAGTGATATGGTTCATGTGCTAATAGAAAGGCTAAAGCTCCCCATAATGAACTTACAGCAGTAAAGAGTAGTCCACCGGATAAACAGATATATCGTAATTCTTTCTGATTAAAAAAGTATGAGAATAATGATTTTAAAGTTTTTAAATATGAGAAATTTGTGGAAATAGGAGTGATAGGTATTACTCTCAATAGTATAAAAATTAACAAAATATCTAGAATTGCTGAGAATCTATAAACAGTATTCCAACTGAATATTTCTCCAATAAATCCAGATAATATTCTACCGAGTAAAACGCCAGTCATTAGACCACTTGTGACTAAGCCAACAGCTTTTCCTTTTTCATGAGTCATTGCAATAAGTGAAACCATTGGAATAACAATTTGTGCTCCAACGGATGTAAGACCTATAAAAATATTAAAAATGATAAGTTGTATTAGATTTTGGCTAAAGGAAATAATAAATGATGCCAAAGAGTTGATAATTAATAAGGATATAAGAACTTTTTTTCTTGATAGAAAGTCACCTAATGGAACAAAGAAAATTAATCCAAACGCATAGCTAATTTGGATAATGAAAGGAATGATTCCAATTTTATTGGGGTTTATATCTAGATCTTTTGAAATTAAGCTAAGTATAGGCTGATTGTAGTAAATATGAGCAACACTAAAAGCACATATAAAAGCAAACCAGAAGTAATTGGTTTTTATGTTGGTTTTAGTTAGGAAAACATTATACTTTTTTAACATTTTATCTCTCCAATCTAAGGAAAATTTATTATGATTTTTAGTCAATCCATGTGGAATTGATAATTTAGAAAAATTGATTTGCAGAAAATGCAATACTAAAAAAATCATGGCAATTTAATTTTTTTGACTATAAAAATGGTTATAGAGTGATAAATTATTCAGGTAAATGATTTTTAAAAAGCATCATAAAATGAAAAATCAATGTGTGGGTAAATCAAAAGTTATCCACAATCATGTTGTTATTTTGATCGGAATGAATCTATACGCCTAAACTGGTGATGACTTTTTGCTTTTTCTTGGACCAAGAAAATAATCCAGAATCTGTTAAACTAAGCATAATACATAAACACGGTCACATCATGAGCCTTGAACACCTAATTGCTGAACTTAATCCACAACAGAAACGTGCAGCGACCACAACTGCAAATAACTGTTTGGTTTTGGCAGGTGCGGGCTGTGGCAAAACCAAAACCATTGTGGCTCGGGCAGCGTGGTTGATTGATCAGGGAATGCCTGCCAACCAAATTCAAATTTTGACGTTTACGCGCCGTGCGGCCAGTGAAATTGTGACACGTGTTGAACAATATTTAGGTGCATCTGCGAAAGGTATTCGAGCATCGACTTTTCATACATTTTGTATGTACTTGCTGCGCCGCAATGCAAAAGCTTTTGGCTTAGAGCACTTTAGTATTTTGGATCGTGACGACCAGATTATGATTTTTCGCTTGCTGCGCGGGAAAGGTCGTGACAGTGTTTTGCCCAAAGCAGCGCAACTCTGTGATATCTATTCTTTTGCGCGTAACACGCAATCAAAACTTTCCGATGCGATCATGCGTGTTTTGCCTGAAGCATTACAATACAAAGCCGACATTGCAGAGCTTATGAAAGCCTATGAGGAGCGCAAAAAACAGCGTCACTTCTTAGATTATGATGACATTCTGGCCATTGTGGCGGTACATCTACAGCATTCACCTGCATTGGTCGATTGGGTTTGTCAGCTATGTTCAACTTTCTTGGTCGATGAAATGCAGGATACCAATCCATTGCAATGGTCTTTGTTACAACCGCTCATCGGTCGCAGCCAGCTTTTTTGTGTCGGGGATGATGCACAGTCAATTTATGGCTTTCGAGGCGCAGATTTTGAAAATGTACATCATTTTAAGCAACGCGTGCCTGATGCTGAAATACTGACACTTGAAGAAAATTATCGTTCAACTCAGGAAATTTTAGATTTATCCAATTGGTTACTCAGTAGTAGTCCGATTGAATACCATAAACAATTAAAAGCGTATCGTGGCTATGGCAATAAGCCCAGTTTAAATATCTTTCCCAACGAATTTGAAGAAGCCAACTGGATTGTGCAGGACTTGCAACAGCGTCATCAACAAGACGCTGCATGGCGTGATCATATGATTTTGGTACGTTCAGGTTTTGCAGGTCGACATATTGAAGGCGCATTGATTAAAGCCAATATTCCATACCGCTTTATTGGTGGCACCAAATTATTAGAATCAGCGCATGTCAAAGACTTACTCAGTTTTTTACGGGTATCTTCTAATCCGCAAGATGATATTGCATGGATGCGCTTCCTGACCTTATGGAATGGTGTCGGGGATGTCGGTGCGAGTAAATTGGCTGTCGAGTTGATGGGGTTGGATACTTTGGATGAACGTTGTGAGCGATTACAACGACATGGCAAAGTATCGGACAAGGCGATTTTAATTTTGAAACAGCTTTCTGTTTTACAACATGAAGTACAGGCATGTATTGCTTTGGCGATTGAAGCATTAAGTGAACAACTGGAGCAAAACTATAAAAATCAAGATTGGAGCAGACGTGTTAAGGATTTTGATTTAGTTAAACAGCTGGCACAGAAACATGGTGGTTTAGGGGAATTTTTAGAAGAATATGTTCTTGAACCGATCTCTATTTCAGAAGTTGAACGTGCGAGTGACGCCGATGTAGTGACACTTATTACGGTGCATTCAGCAAAAGGCACCGAGCAAAAAGTCTGCTATGTGCCACATCTTACGGTCAATCAATACCCCCATGCACGGGCACAAGGCGATTTTGATGCAGTGGAGGAAGAACGCCGTGTGCTATATGTGGCATTAACACGGGCACAAAATGAATTAATTTTAACCAAACAAGATTTAAATAGCTGGGCGTATGATCAAGTTGATGAACAAGGCCGTACAATTAGTAGTTATTTCTTCAATGATTTACCACGACATTTGGTCAATGTGGTTGCCCATAAGCGTCAACCGTTTGCACAAAGTTATAATACGTCAAGTAAAACTGCTACCCGCATTAGTTTTGGCATTGACTTCGATTAAAATTCTCTGGTCGCATGATTTAGACTGGTTGAAAAGTGTTTAGGATTAGCTATGAAAATTTTAGTAAGAAATTTAGAACGTTCGATTACTGAGGACGAATTATTGGCACTGTTCAAAGAATATGGTGCTGTCGAATCTTGTGTGATTGTGATGGATAAAGACACGGGTAAATCGAAAGGATTTGGTTTCGTCGAAATGACTAATCCTCGTGAAGGCATCAAAGCCATCAAAGGTCTCAATACCCTTAAATTGAAAGGCATTGGTATTCGTGTTAAAGCCGCTGATGCTGAATAATTTTTAATTTTGCTAAATTGTATTATGCAAATGATTTAACTCAGGATAATTTAGGATTATATTGAGTAAATCCCCTTGAATCAGAAAAGGATAGCGCCATGTCCCGTGTTGCCCGATATCATGCTGACCGCACCAATCAAAAACTTTATTTTGCACGTTTGGCGTGTCAACAAGCAGAGCAAACGGAACATGTGCAACAAGTACAAGCGTACCGAGAAGCTGCGGTATTCCATCTACATGGTGCAATTTTAGCATTTTTACAAGAACTTGTTCGCTACTACCGTTTAAGTGATACACAACCTACGTTTAAATCAATTGAAGAATTAATGGCAGACAAGGGGCAGGTTTCTCCAGAAGTGTCAGTCCTGCAACGTTTAGCAAAACAAGGGTTTATTGCTGAGTTAAAAATGGCATATCGCATGTGCCAATATGCACCTGAACCTGCTGAACCAACGCCTGAGCAAGAAACCTCCTCCAATATTATTATTAAAGTCACACAAGGCCCACAATCTTGGCTACCTGATGTGAAAATTCTGCGTGAATGGCATCGTGAATTAAGTATGCTGATTGATGGTTTTCGTAATGAAATGGTAGAGTTCTGAAAGATCGGTATGTTTTGACTTGAAATTGGAGACAATATACCGATATAAAGCAATATCACGATGTAAAATATCAAATACTTGCAATTTGCACCTGCTGCAATGCGTTAGGAGGTTATATGTCGATGCAACAATTGAAAGAATTATTTGGCCAACATGAAGCTGTGCTTGAATTGGTACAGCTTGAAAATGGTGATCTGGCATTGCGAAATGCTGACTCAGACAAAGCACCCTTGATGAAAATTCAATTTAATCAAGAAATTCGTGATATTTTGGGCGATCATATTCCTGCAGTTGCACAAAGTATGATTCAGGCTGCCTTATATGGAATACTTGAACAACAAATGGATCAATGGCAAGCACAGGTTGTTGATGAACAACCAAAATTTTTGAGTTAACAGTTTTTCCATCAATCATTTTTTTATTT
>JASGGM010000013.1:0-21600 GCA_047605045.1 Acinetobacter sp.
TTTGTAACGTTTTTCCAAAAAAACTCTTCAAAAAAGCATAGAGTTTCAAGATGATGCTGTTTAAGATATGCGACTTTATTTTGTTGCCTGATTGAAATAATGTCCAAACTTTCAGCTTTAGATCATTTACTACAGCGATACAAACAACTGCAATACCATCAAGACCCTGTTTTGTTTCAGCGTTTGCAGGATGTTCAAACATGGCAAAAAGCACGCTTAAAGAACACACACCAACAGCTGTTTAATGAAAAGAATCATCAGCTGATGGCGAATTACTTTGTAAATCGACTGTATGGTGGTCCAGACTTCGATGCTTTGGCTGAACAAATTGAACGCTTATTGAAATATGCACATAAAGCTGAAAATTTTATTCCTGAAAATGCGATTCATACAGGGACACATGGTATAGAACTCGCAATCCTTGCAGTCGAGTTAGATGAACAAATCGCGCAACACTTAATCGATAAATATGCACCAGACATGCCATTAACCGATGAGATGATGCGTTTGGCTTATATAGAAGTCAATCAGGCCACTGAACGCTATAAACAACTTTCCATGGCAGATGAATTCGGAGCCTTCCTCGATCAGTATTTGCGCTCTTTTGTTATACAAACAGCATTCAAAATGTGTAAAGGCGTCGCGTATAAACACAAATTTCACATGATGTACGATTTTATGTATGAAGGTTTTGTTGCAATGAAACCATTAAAATCGGCAGAAGCTTTTGTCAATCAATTTACCGCGCAAGAACGCCAAGTCATTGAAAAAGTACATGCTGGACATCCACATCCTTTTCAATAATGCTGAAGCTTACGGATTAAAACCCACAAGATTCGGTTTTTTCGGTATATTATCGTCATGCGATGCAGAATACAGTCTGAATACCATCACCCACGCGTATTCTGCCACTTGAACTTTGAAAATCGGTGATAAGGAGCGACTCATGTCGAATGAACAACAACCCGTAAATAACACTGAGTCATCACAACATTCTACAAAAGTAAGCCCATTTTTAACGTCACCACTCCCAGAAGGCACACCACAAGGTCAACAACAAAGCCTTCAACAACCCACAGCCGAAACAGCGTCAAATCGTGTGCCAGCATACAATTTGCCTCGTGGTGCTGGACATACGGGCAATGTGGGAGAAACAACACACTTTGGCTTTTCCACTGTAAAAACTGAAGAAAAAGCACAAAAAGTAGCAGAGGTATTCCATTCTGTTGCCAGTAAATATGATGTGATGAATGATTTAATGTCTTTCGGGATTCATCGTTTATGGAAACGCTTTGCGATTAACATGTCTGGCGTGCGCCGTGGTCAACATGTTCTGGATATTGCAGGCGGTACTGGCGATTTAGCCAAAGTGTTCAGTCGTGAAGTTGGGCCACAAGGTCATGTGGTCTTATCTGATATTAATGAATCCATGCTCAATGTTGGACGTAGCCGTTTACTCGATGCAGGATGTACCAATGTTGATTTTGTTTTAGCCAATGCCGAAACACTGGAACCCTTTGCCGATAACAGTTTTGACCTACTGACCATCAGTTTCGGTTTGCGTAACGTGACCGATAAAGATGCAGCACTACAAGCCATGTACCGTGTATTGAAACCAGGTGGTCGTTTACTTATTTTGGAATTTTCAAAACCTGTGTTCGAACCTTTTTCAAAATTGTATGATTTATACTCATTCACAGCATTGCCAATTATGGGCAAAATTGTGGCAAACGATTCTGAAAGCTACAAATATTTGGCCGAATCCATTCGTATGCACCCAGACCAACGAACCTTGAAAGGCATGATGGAAAATGCAGGATTCCAAAACTGCGATTACCACAACTTAACAGGTGGTATCGTCGCAGTGCATCGTGGTTTTAAACTTTAAGTCATGCACCCTGCTTGTGCTGCGTTCACCGCAGCACATCTTTATCATTGGCAGGGGCCATTGAGAGTAGCCGAATGTTTTCAATCTTAATGCTTGGTACAGTTGAGAAGATACTAAATCATGCCATTGATTTAGATGCCATTACACGCCAACACCTGAACCAGTTGCAAGGTCAACTGTTACGTGTCGTCATTGACAGCCCTCAACTCTCCATAGATCTATTCTTTGATGAAACCAAGCTTCGATTGGAACCAACCGCAACAGGGCAAACAGATCGCCCTTCGCTCTTCGAAACCCGCCCATTCGATCAAGCCCAGCATATCACCGAAGCAACCACCACGCTGCATGTCAAAACATTGGTTGAACTGATGCAATTATTGCATGCCAAAGAAATTGGTAATTTACCCATTCAAGGCGATTACCATTTATTGCAGAAACTTCAACACATCCTACAACATGCCGAACCCGATTTAGCTGCACATTTATCGCCGTGGATTGGGGCAAATCTGGCACACGAAGTCGGCAAAGTACAGCATCTGCCAGACATCGCCAAACGAGTGCTACAGAGTAAATTATTTTTTGCCGAAGATGCCTTAAAAGAAGATTTAGGTCTACTTGCACCGCGCTGGCAAATGGATGAATTGCACAAAAACACGCGACAATTACAACAAAATATTGACCGTATTTCAGCGAAAATTCAGTCGTTACAACAACGTATTTCTCCCGATCAAGATTAGGTGACCAACAGCATGATTCCGCACATTTCCCGTTTACTCGAACTTTGGCGCATTGCTGCGCACTATAGACTCGACACGTTGGTTGCTGCGGAAGATTTACCTCCCAAAGCCCGTCCTTTATTGAAATTGATTCATCTCCACCCTGCCGCATGGTCAAGTAAGGAACGTAAGAACCCAGAAAAGCTCAAACAAGCGTTGGAGGATATGGGGCCTTTGGCCATTAAGCTAGGGCAGTTATTGTCGACACGCCGAGATTTAATTGATCCTGAAATATTAAAACAATTGGTCCTGCTGCAAGACCGTGTCAAACCATTCAATGCCGATGTCGCCAAAATACGTATTCAACAATCGTTAAAGGCGGACATCAACAGTTTATTTTCTCGTTTTGATGAACAACCACTTGCAGCGGCCTCAATTGCTCAAGTCCATACAGCGGCTTTACCTGATGGTCGTGAAGTCGTTGTCAAAGTAACTCGCCCGAATATTCGGAGCCAAATTTTACAAGATTTTGAGATTTTAACATGGCTTGGCGATTGGCTAGAAAACCGTATTGAAGCGGCTCGTGCTTTACATCTCTCTGAAATTATACAAGATTATCGCCAAATTATTTTAAATGAATTGGATCTCACACTTGAGGCCGACAATACCCGTACCATGCGTCACAACTTTACAGGTTCGAGCATGATGTATGTGCCTGAAGTGTATATGGACAGTCCTGATGTCATGGTCGCTGAACGTATAACAGGGGTGCCGATTTCCGATACCGAAACGTTTGACCGATTGGGCATGAACCGTGCCGATTTGGCAGAAAAAGGCTTGACCATCTTCTTTACCCAAGTGTTTCGGGACAACTTTTTCCATGCCGATATGCATCCCGGCAATGTCTTCGTCGAAACGCTCAATCCAGCTCAGCCGCGTTATATTGCGCTAGATTGTGCCATTATGGGTGAGTTATCGAAACAAGACCAAATGACCGTTGCACGCATGTTACTGGCTGTCATGAACAGCAATTTCATGCAACTGATTCAAATTGTGCATCAGGCAGGCTGGATTCCACCGGGTACAGAACAAGATGCATTGGCACGCGAAATGCGCCGTACCGTTGGACCGATGGTTTCTAAACCGATGGACCAACTGGACTTTGCAGGTATTTTGATTCAGGTGATGGATATTGCACGCCGATTCCGTTTAGAAATTCCACCACAATTGATGTTATTACTTAAAACACTGGTTCATGTAGAAGGCTTAGGCACAGATCTTTATCCGCAACTGGATATCTGGAAGCTGGCAAAACCGATTTTGACGGAATGGGTAAAATCCAATATGGATCCCGTCAAGAACATCAAGGAATTGGGGCAAAAAGTGCCAGATTTACTATTAGGTGCACAAGATTTCCCAAGCTTGCTGGTCGATAGTCTGAATGGTTTGAAAAATCAGTCGGCTTGGCATGATAAACAACTGCGTGAATTACAACATTTACGTTTGGAAATGCAACATCAACAAAAACGTTCCTGGATTTTTGGCAGCTTAATTGCCATTTTACTCAGCATCGCGATTGTTGCACCGTGGTATGTTACAACGCCTTTAATTGTACTTGCCAGTCTGCTTGCTGTATGGCGTTTGTTCAAATAACTCACTCAGCCTTTTTCGACAAATCATGTTGTTCCATTTCATCTAATGCTGCTTTGTTGTCTAAGCCCCATTGATAGATCATTTCAATGGGTTCGGCAATTTTCCAGCCCAATGGGGTCAATTGATACTCTACTTTTGGTGGAACAACATTATAAACATGGCGTTTCACCAATCCCCGCTGCTCGACTTCTCTTAACGATTGCACCAGCATTTTTTTGGAAATGCCTTGAATCCGACGCTGTAACTCGCCTGTCCGACATTTACCATCAGGTAAATGATACAACGCATGAATGACCATACTGGTCCATTTCACTGCAAACAATTCAACCAAACGACGAGGTTCTGAATCCGCCTTAAAGACCAATTCTCCATTTTCAATAATGGGCATTATGGTTACCTATGGGTGGCTATGTCACGCGAGAGTAACGACTACTCAATCACGTTAAAAGTTTTTATAGTAGCGTGATTCGTGATCCATTCACATGATCGAACAGGTGTTATTTTGAAAATTAAAGCCATCATTGCTCAAAGTGCAGACAATCAACTACAACAAGGACAAGTTGAAGTCCGTGACGTTCAAGCCAACGATGTAGAAATTGAAGTATTGTATTGTGGTGTATGTCATTCCGATTTACACATGGCACGTAATGAATGGAATGTCAGTCAATTTCCCTTAGTGCCAGGTCATGAAATTGTTGGACGCATTGTTACCACAGGTTCAAATGCCACACGTTACAACATTGGTGATTTGGTTGGTGTGGGTGTCATGGTAGATTCATGCCGTACCTGCCAATTCTGTAAAAGCCAAGAAGAACAGTATTGTGAACAAGGTTTTACTGCCACCTATAACGGCAAAGACAAATATACAGGACAAACCACTTTTGGTGGCTATGCTGAAAAAGTGGTTGTGGATCAATACTTTGTGGTACGTATTCCTGAAAATTTAGATCTTCGTGCTGTGGCCCCCCTACTGTGTGCAGGGGTAACCACATGGTCGCCTTTACGCCACTGGAATATTCAGGCAGGACATAAAGTCGGCGTGATTGGCTTGGGTGGTTTAGGACACATGGCTGTTAAACTTGCAACGGCAATGGGCGCAGAAGTTACATTATTCACGACATCTCCAGAAAAAGGTGCAGACGCGAAACGCTTAGGTGCACGCCAGATTGTGGTTTCAAAAGACGCCACGCAGATGCAACAAGCACAAAACTCCCTTGATTTTATTTTAGATTGTGTTGCTGCACCACACGATTTAAACCCATACTTGGCAACCTTAAAATCGAATGGTCACTTGGTCTTGGTGGGGATTCCCGATGCACCACATCCACAGTTACAAATCACCCCGATGGTCTTTAAACGCCTGAGTGTGAGTGGAACATCAATTGGTAGCATCAAGGAAACTCAGGAAATGCTAGATTTTTGTGGCAAACACAATATCACGGCAGATGTCGAACTCATTCAGGGACAAGATATTGAAACTGCCTTCCAACGTATGCTAAAAAGTGATGTGAAATATCGCTTCGTGATTGACCTTAAAGCGACATCATGGACAACCACCACAAAGTAATGCAAATTATCAAGCAAAGAGAAAAAGCAACTTTTTGTTAGTTGCAAGATGCATCACTTGCATTACAATCAAAGCTTATTGATTGATCCAAGTGTCCTAACATGACCTATATTTTGCAGAAACAACCCGCTTCCCTACGTATTCGGGTGGGTAAGAAAGCCAAGCAATTGATTTTACAAGAGGGTTTTTCTGCACAACAGGTTGACACTATTCCAGGTGCAGCAGGTGGCCCCAAAGGTCTGGGCTTACAAGGTTTAGATCAAGCCATTTTCGGACAATTTTTACCCGCTGCACCGCAACAGCGAACGCTGGTTGGCGCCTCTATTGGTAGTTGGCGCTTTGCCAGTATTCTTGCATTAGGTGCTAAACAAGGCACCGAACGCCTCGCCGATCTATATACGCATCTAACGTTTCATAAAAAAATGACCCGTTTTGATATCGGTAAAGTTTGCCATGACATGTTGCATGATCTGATTGGCAATCAGCAACAACAATTGGTCAATCACCCCGACTATCACCTCGCGATTTTGGCAGTCAAAGCACAACACCTTTTCCAGAGTGATCGTGGCTTCGCTTTGGCTGCTTCATTAAGTGGCATTATCGCCAGTAATACTGTTGCACGGCGACATGGACGGTTATTCATGCAACGTGTGATTAGCCAGCCTCATTCCGATACGCCTTTTCGTATTCAGGATGATGGATTTATCACGCATTATCAAACTTTAACCCCAGAAAATGTCATGTCTTGGCTCATGGCATCGGCCTCTATTCCTGTGGTGATGCCTGCAATTCGTAATATCCCAGATGCGCCTGTCGGCAGTTATCGCGATGGTGGCTTAATTGACTATCATATTGATTTGCCCTTTAACAGTCAGGGCATTGTGCTGTATCCGCATTTTACCGACCACATTACCCCAGGGTGGTTCGATAAAATGTTGAAATGGCGTAAAACCAATGCCATCCATCATGCCCAGACCTTATTAATTTCACCCTCTGCCAGTTATTTACAGTCTTTACCATTAGGTCGTTTACCCGATCGTAAAGATTTTGGTTTAAAAGGCATGACAGATGCAGATCGGGTTCGCCTGTGGAAACAATGTATTGCCGAAAGCCAACGCATGGGCGATGAATTTCTAGAATTGGTGGAAAAACAGAATCTTGCTGAGGTGATGGTGGATTTGTAAGGGGGATGCATCGCACACAAAACCCAAAAGAATATTTCCGCATTGCCCTGCTTTGCCGTACACTATCAGGCGGTTGCTTGCTGAACCGTTTTTATCTATTTATCCGAATAACTGGTGATTCCACATGAACAACGCGCAATGGCTCGATGAAGTAAAATTTAACGAACAAGGACTGATTCCTGCAATTGCACAACATCATCAAACAGGTCGTATTTTGATGGTGGCGTGGATGAACCGTGAAGCACTACAACTGACTGCTGAAAAAAATCAGGCAGTGTATTACTCTCGTTCACGCCAAAAATTATGGCACAAAGGCGAAGAATCTGGACATTTTCAAACTGTGCATGAAATTCGTCTGGACTGCGATGCCGATGTGATTGTTCTGCAAATCGAGCAACACGGCGGGATTGCCTGTCATACAGGGCGTGAATCTTGTTTTTACCGCAAACTTACGCCAAAGGGTTGGGAAATTGTCGATGCACAATTGAAAAATCCTGAAGACATTTATGTGAATCCACATACGCACACAACATCATCCAATCCACATACGCTCGCCATGTCGGCATCGACTGCACAGGCGGAATCGGTTGAGGTACTGGACTATTTAGGCAAAATGATGGCTGAGCGTAAGCAAGCCGATCCTGACAGCTCCTATGTGGCAAAGCTGTACCACAAAGGGCTAAACAAAATTTTAGAAAAAGTGGGTGAAGAGAATATCGAGACCATCATCGCTGCCAAAGACTTTGACCGTGATGCCAATGAAGACAATAAAAACGATTTAATTTACGAAGTGGCTGATTTATGGTTCCATACTTTGGTGATGTTGGGATATTTCGATCTCGACCCACAATTGGTCTTGAATGAACTGGCGCGCCGTCAAGGATTGTCTGGTTTACAAGAAAAGGCGAACCGTACTGAATGATGAAAGCCACTTATGAGCAATCTGTTGCCATTGATAATGCCCGTCTTGGGCAATCTTTCAAAGTAGTGGCCTATGCAGGAACGGGGAAAACCACCACCTTACAAATGATCAGTGATGCAATGCCAGAACGGCGTGGCATGTATCTGGCATTTAACAAAGCCATTGCCAGTGAAGCGCAACAAAAGTTTCATCGCAATGTCGATAGCCGCACCTTTCACTCACTCGCTTTTCGTAGTGTGCCGCGTAATATTACCGATAAACTGCGCTTACCACGTTTAAGCCCAAGCTTCGTGGCAAAAGAGTATCGTTTAGAACCTATTACCCTACGCCGTTTAATGGGCGGACGTTATGAGCAATTTGTACTCATGCCCAGTCGTCTTGCCAGTATTGTGGTAAATTCAGTTGGTTACTACTGTTCAACCAACTCACAATATCCTGCACCTCGGCATATTCAAACGCCCAGCTGGTTGCATAACGACGATATTGAGACACTTCAACAGTATCTTTATCCTGCCTTGGAACGTCGTTGGCTAGATGCCATTCATCCGCAACATCAGGCAGGGATTGGACATGATATTTATCTCAAATTATGGGCATTGTCCGATCCCTATATTCCTGCCGATTACGTGTTATTTGATGAAGCCCAAGATGCCGACCCACTCATGCTTGGGATTTTGCTGAAACAGCAAAATACACAAGTCATTTATGTTGGCGATGCCCATCAACAAATCTATGCGTGGCGTGGTGCGGTCAATGCGATGCAGAAACTCCCACTTCCCGAATCTCGCTTAACCACCTCATTCCGTTTTGGTGATGAAATTGCCGATGTCGCCAATGCATTGTTGGGATCATTGAAAGAGACTGTGCCTTTACATGGCAATCCACATCAAAAATCGAGTGTGGTGAATAAACCCCATACCAAGAAACGAGATGCAATTTTGTGTCGAACCAATGCACGTGCAATGGAATTGTTACTGGCAGGTCTGGTTCATGGCGACAAAGTTGCTTTACAGGCAGACCATGGTCGTTTAAGTAAATTTATCGATGCAGCAACGATGCTAAAACAAGGTAAACGTGTAACTGATGTACCTGAATTAGCATGGTTTAATTCATGGCATGACGTGCATGAATATTGCGAAACACATGAAGGTAGTGATATTAAACCATTGGTGAAATTGGTAGATGATCATGGCACATCACCACTCAAAAATGCACTTGCTAAAATTACCCCGATTGCTGAAGCAGATTATGTGATTTCAACTGCACATAAAGCCAAAGGCTTAGAATGGGAACGGGTTCATCTGGAAGATGATTATCAATTTAAACTGAACCAGCAAGATTGTAAGATCAGTGATGAAGAATTACGTTTGTTGTATGTGGCCTGTACGCGGGCAAAAAGTACTTTAAATATTCATCATATTTATGATTTAGTGCAACATTTAAAAGCTAAAATGCCTGTATCACTCAAACAGCCAGCACTAAAAACTGCTCAAAAGCCAACGCAACAGGTTGTTTAATCAATGCCATAACCGATGTATTTACGCTCAAGTCTTAGGCAGTCCGACCTTTTATTCATATTCTCTTCATGATAATCGTCCCCAAAAAATAATGCTGTTTTAAAATGTAATATTTCTAGTCTTATCTTAGACTTATACGTTACAATAGTTCAGTAAATCATCATATTTTATTCAAAAACACTATCTTGGCAGTAACAGCAGTACTTTCAAGATACACATCGTCTTTCAATACGTTGAACTTTGGATTGCCACTTGCGGTCCTGTAGATATTGAAAGTTATAGTATATCAAGGGGTTACCCCTTACCAACTCTTAGGATTAACGTGTGTTAGCCATTATCATACTGTTACCTTTGCTTTTGGGCACTAGCTTTATTTCGTGTTTGTGGAATGCCCAGCGCAAAGTCAGTCTACTGGTTGCATTAAGCATCAGTTTAAGTTGTTTCGGGCTTTTGCTCAGTCAGTCTTCCCTTATGCTTTCAGGGCAAACCCTGTTGCAATCTTGGTCATGGCTGTCCCAATTGGGTTTGGATATCAGCTTGCGCCTAGATGCTTTGGGATGGTTATTTGGTTTGTTAATTAGTGGCATTGGTTCACTCATTGTTATTTATGCATATTTCTATTTGAGTGAAAAGAATTCACTTGCCAAATTATACCTATTACTTATGTTGTTCATGGCAGCCATGCTCGGCATCGCGCTTTCTGATAATTTATTGTTATTGCTGAGCTTCTGGGAGCTGACCAGTATTTCATCTTTTTTATTGGTGGGATATTGGCAGCGTTACGATGCTGCACAACGTGGCTCACGAATGGCTTTGCTCATTACAGGCATGGGGGGATTGTCTTTACTGGGTGGTTTTTTATTGCTGGGACACATTGCAGGCAGCTATCAGATTCATGAAATTCTAGCCCAAGGCACCACATTACGACAACATGGGCTATTTATTCCTGCGCTATTATTCATTTTATTGGGTGCATTTACCAAAAGTGCGCAATTTCCGTTCCATTTCTGGCTGCCAAACGCAATGGCTGCACCAACGCCTGTTTCAGCTTATCTGCACTCAGCCACCATGGTGAAAGCAGGCATCTTTCTCATCGCACGGTTATTACCCATTTTTGTCGGTGTCAGTTTATATCATCAATTGGTGACGGTCGTTGGTTTAACCACCTTATGCATTGGTGCATTCTTTGCTATTTTCAAAGAAGATTTAAAAGGCTTATTGGCTTATTCAACCATTAGCCATTTAGGCCTTATCGTGACTTTACTCGGTCTTGGATCTCCCTTAGCAACGGCTGCTGCGATCTTTCATATCATCAATCATGCCACCTTCAAGGCTGCATTGTTTATGCTGGCCGGGATTATTGATCATGAAACACAAACCCGAAGCTTAAAAAAATTACAAGGTATTTGGACATTACTCCCCTTCACAGGTACGCTCACATTCATTACTGCTGCCGCAATGGCAGGTATCCCATTGACCAATGGTTTTGTATCTAAAGAATTGTTCTTTAGCGAAATCCTACAATACCTTTCTGGTAATGCCCTCATTTATGCCGTCATTATCGCAACACTTTCCGGCCTATTCGCTGTTACTTACTCGGTACGTCTGGTACATGGCGTTTTTTTTGATGGTGCAGTTGGGGAACGAATTCCAAATAAACATGCGCATGAACCTCATTTTGGCATGCGTTTTCCTGCCCTATTACTGGCAAGCATTTGTATCATCGTGGGTCTATTTCCTGCTTTTTTTGTCGAAGATCTGGTCAATGCCGTCACCCGTTCAGCGATACAGCAGCCTGATTTTAGCGGAACACATTTAGCATTGTGGCATGGTTTTAATTTACCCCTCATGATGAGTATTACTGCCTTGGTCGGTGGAATATGTTTGTATTTTCTTTTAGCGCGAGATGGCTTCATCCGCCGGATTGAACTGGAAAAACTTTTGGGCCCATTACAAGGCAAGCTTATTTTTGAAAAAGTTCTACAAACATTGTTTGAAACTGCAAGTATCATCCGAAAAAAAACCGAAACTAGCCGATTACAATATTATTTATTTCTGATCATCACTTTTACTATTTTACTCGTATTTTTGCCTTTTTATCCCGATCCCATCAGTACGGGCACACGCTTACAAACCCATGCACCATGGATTGCAATTGTGCTGTGGTTACTGCTGTTTAGTGCATGCTGGATGATGCTATGGTTCCATCATGAACGCATTAAAGCTGTACTGATTAGTGGTGCTGTTGGTTTGATCATTACCATCATTTTTGTAGGATTGTCTGCACCTGATTTAGCACTCACGCAAATTACAGTCGATGTCGTAACCACTGTTTTATTACTCATGAGCCTGTCACTACTTCCACAATTGACACCTTATGAATCCTCACAAACACAACGCTGGCGTGATGCCATTATTGCTATTATTGCAGGGGCAGGCGTTGGCTGGATCAGTTGGTTGATGCTCACCCGAGATCATAATTCTATCTCATGGTTCTTTACCCAACAGTCACTTCCCTTAGGTGGTGGCTCCAATATTGTGAATGTGATTCTTGTCGATTTTCGTGGCTTCGATACCTTTGGTGAAATTACTGTGCTGGGTATCGCTGCAATTGGAACACTCTGTTTAATGGATGGCATGCGCGCGCATGGAGCCTCTATGACCAAAGGCTTGAGTTTACGCTTTAACCCATCGCCACTACTGGTTCGTACGACCGCAGCATGGGCATTACCGATTGCATTGGTGGTTAGCCTCTACATTTTTCTACGTGGCCATAATTATCCAGGTGGCGGATTTATTGCGGGTTTAATTACCGCCATTGCATTGATTTTACAATATATTGCACTTGGACAAGATTATGCAGAACAATTACTCAAAGCCAAATCTGGTCGACTCTATGAAGTTTGGATTGGTTGTGGACTCAGTATTGCTGGATGTACAGGCATTCTCGCTTGGCTATGGAGTCGTCCATTTTTAACCAGTGCACACATTTACGTCCATGTTCCCCTCTTAGGCAAACTCCATTTAGCTTCAGCAGCATTATTCGACTTAGGCGTATATTTCGCAGTTGTCGGTGCAACCATGCTCATGATTTCCGTACTCGGTGATGCACGTCACTCTAACATTTCTGGTCCAGTGCCAAAGGAGTAAACCGATGATTAGTCTTGAATTACTCATTTCTTCAGGCATTGGCTTATTGGTTGCCAGTGGCGTGTATTTATTGCTTCGTGCCAGAACATTCCCTGTTGTTCTCGGCTTGGCAATGATTGGCTATGCGGTGAATTTATTTCTATTTTCAACTGGACGTGTACAAGTCAATACGCCTGCTATTCTGAGTGAAGCCACACATCTTACCGACCCATTACCGCAAGCTTTAGTACTCACCGCCATTGTCATTGGCTTTGCAACGACTGCTTTCATTGTACAACTTGCTTTACGTAGTCGCTTTGAGTCGGGAACTGACCATGTCGATTCCAAAGAAATTGCCGAATTACCCGATGATCCAAATGAGGACAAAGTGGTATGACAATGCTTGCTCAATTCTGGTTCCAACATAGTCCGATTTTTAGTATTTTAATTCCGGCATTTACTGCATTTTTATTGCTCATCATTGGCAATCCTGGCACAGATCAATTACTTAAAGATTGGCGACAACCATGGCGCCGCGCCATCAGTATCACGTCAGCACTTCTAGGCTTAATCGTTGCCATCAGCCATGTGCATTTCGCCAGTCAAGGACACATTCAGGTCTATCAACTTAGTGAATGGGCAGCACCATTCGGTATTGTATTGGTCTTAGACCGTCTCTCTGCTTTTATGTTGCTCCTGACTCATCTGCTTGCCGTACCGTTATTATGGTACGCCAGTAAAGACTGGGACTTACGTGGGCGTTATTTCCATGCGTTGGTTCAATTTCTCCTCATGGGATTAAATGGTGCATTTCTTACAGGTGACTTATTTAATCTATTTGTATTTTTTGAAATTTTATTGATGGCGTCGTATGTATTACTCATCTATGGGCAAGGTAAAGGACGCTTTCAACTGGGCATTCATTACGTCACCATCAATTTACTTGCCAGTGCCCTCTTCCTGATTGGATTAGGCTTAATCTATGCCAGCGTTGGCAGTCTCAATATGGCAGATGTCACACGATTGATGCCAACACTCGCCCCAGACCAGAAACAAATGGCCATTGCGGGAAGTTATCTTTTATTCACTGTATTTGCCATTAAAGCCGCTGTCATTCCGCTTGGCTTCTGGCTACCCAAAACCTATGCCGTTGCCGCGACGCCAGTGGCAGCACTCTTTACCATCATGACCAAAGTTGGCATCTATGCCATTTTAAGGGTTAATTCCATTATCTTTTATGTAGAAGCTGAACATCTCTTGTTTCAAATTCTACTGCTTCTTGGCATTGCTGGTTCACTCTATGGTGTCATTGGCGCACTAGCAGCCGTACGTTTGCGCCGTTTTGTCGGTTTTATGATTTTATCCTCACTGGGCACAATTTGCATTGCCATTGGTTTGCATCAACCGCAATCATGGTCGGCCGCCCTGTATTATTTACTGCACAGTACTTTAATTGGTGCTGCCTTTTATCTATTTTGTGGCTGGATTACCGCACAACGAGGTGAATTTAAGGATCATCTTAAAATTGCACCAAAAATGAAACAGGACAAATTATTGTCAATCCTGTTCTTTGTTATGGCAATGATGATGGCAGGTTTACCACCGCTGAGTGGTTTTATTGGAAAAGTATTGATTCTACAAGCAAGCTTGAATCATGCCCATTCCATCTGGATTATCATTAGTGTTTTAACCGTCAGTTTACTCAGCCTATTGGCTTTCGTTCGCGTGGGTTTTATTTTATTTTGGCAAGCCGAACAACCCAGTGAACGTCCAGAATCTGAGGCCTATCAACACTATCAAGCGTTACCCCATCGAGCACCATCTCGTAATGATCGCGCTATCTATAGTTTATTGGCATGTTTAATCATCTATGTTGTCGCTGCTGCGCCCATCACCCACTATTTTGATGAGACTGCACAACAGCTATCAAAACAGCAGGATTATCAAAAACATATTCTAAAAACTGACCACAATGGCAAGTTTATTAGTGTACAACCATTTGATAATGAATATGTTCCTGAAACAAAATATAGTGGTGAGAATCTTGACTCCAATGCGCACTATATTCCAGATGTTATTGCTCCCAAAACATTAGAAGGTGAACATATTTCAGAGTTTAAAAAACGTCAAATTCATGAGCAACAGACACAAGTAGAAGACGGAAGTCTGAATGATAAAGCACCAGACAATAGCCTAAAACTCAAACCAATGGAGGGATATTAATGGCACATTCAGCGTTTTTTAATAAATGCCTACCCCACCCTTTTGTTTCCGTGATTGTAGGTCTGAGTTGGTTAATGCTGTCACATAGTTTAGCAGCGAGTGATATTGTGCTTGCTGTCGTGTTAGCATGGTTTTTACCGTATGTATTGCAACGCTTTATTCCCAATACGCCCAATATTCAGTGGTTTCCTGCACTCAAGCTTTTCCTGATTGTATTGTGGGATATTATTGTATCAAACTTTGTTGTGGCAAAACTGGTATTAGGTTCACAAGAAAACTTACAACCGAAATGGTTTCGAATTCCACTGGATACCAATCACGAACAGGTGAATTCTTTATTGGCGATGATCATCACCACCACACCAGGTACCGTAAGTGCAGGAATTGATCAGGAACGGGGTGACATTCTGGTACACGCATTAAAATCTGATGACATTGATCAGGATATCAAACAGATTAAACACCGTTACGAAGCGGCATTAATTCAGATTTTTCAGGCCAAACAAGGAGCAAATTCATGATCATTTTGCCCTATGTATTACTCATTAGCCTGAGCATGATCTGTATATCCATGCTACTGTGTCTATTTCGTTTGGTGATTGGTCCCTCTATTGTAGATCGGCTTTTGGCACTAGACACCTTGTTTTTAAACACCACTTGCTTAATTACCGTTCTGGGTCTGTATTGGACAACCACACATTTATTTGAAGGTGCGCTACTCATTACGATGCTGGGTTTTATATCAACAATGGCGCTGGCTCGCTATTTTACCAGTGGTCATGTCATTGATTAGGAGAAAACTATGCAGTTAATTATGGAAATTGGTGTCTCATTTTTTCTCTTGGTCGGCAGTATTTTTTTATTGATTGGTGGAATTGGCTTAGTACGCCTACCCGATTTATTTACGCGACTTCACGCACCGACCAAATCGAGCACATTAGGCTTAGGCAGTTTTTTAATTGCTTCCATGGTCTTTTGGGCTTTCCATGGACGTTTCGGTTTTGCAGAACTCATTTTGACCTTTTTAGCCTTCATCACTGCACCAGTTTCGGCAAACCTTATGGCACAAGCAGCATTACATTTAAAATTGCGTTCTTTAAGTGGTGAAGTGCCTGAAGCGATAGATCGGCCGCTGCCATGGGCAAGATATCGTTTTCGCGCCAATGGTCGAAATCAATCTTCAAAATTTAACCAACCTCCTGAAAATTAATGTTTATATTGTTCCACATGGAACAATAACACCTTCCGCTTACACTTGATTCTACCCGCTCAAACCAAAGAAGTAAAAATGATAAGTTACCGTTTGGTATTAATCGGTAGCGGAAAATAAATATAGATTTTGTCTCAATCCACGTGCAACAAAAAGCCGCCCGAAGGCGGCTTTTTGTTAGTGCATTACTCATCATCTTTTTGATCAGGCAAGTCTTTTACTGCCTCAGCAATAAGTCCAAACATATAGTTCCCATGGGCATTGGTTTTATCATAATGGAAACGTAAACGTGGTGTTATACGTGTCTTAATACGACGACTCAATTCCTGACGCAAGAAACCCGATGCTTTATTTAGCACTTGCAGGGTTTCTTTGTGGGCTTCTTCATTTTGGTCATCGCCAAGTTCACGTCCCATTACAGTGACGTAAACATCGGCATAACCCAAGTCTGGACTCACCTTCACCGCAGAGATGGTGACATAACCACCTAAACGTGGATCTTTCAGCTCTTGACGTATTAACTCAGACAACTCACGTTGTACCGAATCCGCCATACGCTTCAGACGTTGACTTCCAGCCATTAAAGACTCCGTTTCACAATTTGCACATCGTACACTTCAATCTTATCAAGTGCTTTGATGTCGTTATAGCCTTTCACGGCAAGACCACATTCTATACCTGCACGAACGTCATCTACGACATCTTTATAACGACGTAATGACTCAAGTTCACCCTGGAATACCACCACGTCATCACGTAAGACACGGATTGGCTTGTTACGGTGAATAACACCTTCCATCACCATACAGCCCGCAGCTGCACCAAACTTACTTGAACGGAATACTTCACGCACTTGCGCAACACCCAAGATCGTCTCACGATGTTCAGGTGCAAGCTTACCACTCATGGCATTTTTCACATCATCAATTAATTCATAGATGACGCTGTAGTAACGAATATCGATACCATCTTGATCGCTCTTTTGACGCGCAGTTGTATCAGCACGGACATTAAAGCCAAGCAATACCGCTTCAGAAGATTCAGCCAGAATGACATCAGATTCAGTAATTGCACCAACACCAGAACTGATTACACGGACTTTCACTTCATCCGTTGAAAGTTCATGCAGTGCAACATTCAAGGCTTCCAAAGTACCACGTACGTCTGTTCTAAGAACAACATTAACCGTTGGAACTTCTTTTTTGCCCATCGATGCCATGATGTTTTCAAGACGCATTGCACTTTGACGCTCAATACGTTTTTGACGTTCACGATCTGAACGTGCATCGGCAACTTCACGGGCTTTTTTCTCATCATTCACAACAAGAACTTCATCACCCGCCATCGGCGCATCTGGAAGACCCAGAATCTCTACAGGAATAGAAGGACCAGCCGATTTAATCGCTTTACCGTTTTCATCAGACATCGCACGAACACGACCATAAGATGAACCAGCAAGGACTAAATCACCGATATTCAATGTCCCGTTTTGTACCAGAATAGATGTGACCGCACCACGACCTTTATCGACACGTGCTTCAATCACTACACCCTGCGCAGCACCTTCTGCTGATGCTTTCAATTCCATCAATTCAGATTGAATCAAAATCAAATCTAGCAATTCATCAATACCTGCACCTGTATGTGCTGATACTTTTGCAATTGGCACATCACCGCCCCATTCTTCTGGAACAATTTGCTTGGTGGTTAATTCGTTCAATACACGATCTGGATCGGCAGATTCTTTATCCATTTTGTTGATAGCAACAATAATTGGTGTACCTGCTGCACGAGCATGGTCAATGGCTTCTGCAGTTTGTGGCATTACACCATCATCTGCAGCAACTACAAGTACCACGATATCGGTTGCTTTTGCACCACGAGCACGCATCGATGTAAATGCAGCATGTCCAGGCGTGTCGAGGAAAGTAATAATACCTTTCTCAGTTTCGACATGGTAAGCACCAATATGCTGTGTAATGCCACCCGCTTCACCTGCAGCCACTTTCGAACGGCGGATACGGTCAAGTAACGATGTTTTACCATGGTCAACGTGACCCATAATCGTCACGACTGGTGGACGCGTGGTTTGTTCACCACGTGCTTCTTCTGCAGCTTCAAGCAAATTATCTTCTGCTTGAGTATCAGAGACCAACACAGGATTATGGCCCATTTCTTCAACAACAAGCGCCGCAATTTCTTGATCAATCGCCTGATTTTGAGTTACAAGCTCACCCATTTTCATAAGTGATTTAATAACTTCACGAACTTTAACAGCCATTTTCTGCGCTAAATCAGCAACAACAATCGTCGAACCAATTTCAACATCATACACTTGTTTTTTAACAGGTTTTTCAAAACCATGCTTGTTCGCTTGGCTTGATTTTAAACCACGTTTATGATGATTTTGGTTAAAGTTTTGCTCTTCCTGACCACGACGGCCACCTTTCTTCTGACCACGCGTATCTTTGGTATTACCACCACGTTTGATTTCACGGTCTTCCTGATTGAAGGAATCTTCATACGCCTGACCAACAAGACCAGATGCCAATGGAGAATCATCAATCACACGAACAGTTGCCGTACCTTCGTCACTTGAATACTTCGATGCCATTTTACGCATTTGCTCAAGTGTACGCTGTTGTGCCTCTTCCGCCGCCTTACGACGTGCCGCTTCTTCCGCTGCTTTTAACTTCGCAGCTTCAGCTTCACGGGCTTTTTTCTGTTCAGGTGTTTCAGTCACTTTTACAACTGGTGGCTTCACAGTCCCACCACCGCGTTTTTTCACAACAACGGCTGCTTTAGGTGCAGTTTGAGCCACTTTTTCTTGTTTCTGTGCAGCACGCATTGCATCTAAAGTTGCTTTGGCCTTGTTTTCAGAAGCTGCACGGGTACTTGCTTCCGCACGCACTTGTGCTTCGATTGCCGCACGTGAATGAGCGTCTGCCTCAGCTTTCGCTTTCGCTTCTGCCTTGATTTGTTCTGGATCAGGCTTTGTAAAAGTATGCTTTTTACGCACTTCTACATTAATGGTTTTTGCCTTACCTGATGTACTTGCCACTTTGGCTGTACTGGTTGTTTTACGTTTCAACGTGATTTTTCCTGCATTACCACTGTCTTGCCCATGAACTTTTTTCAAATGGCTGACTAGGGTATCTTGCTGTTCTGTAGTGATAATATCATCGGCACGACGTTGTGGTAGACCTGCATCACGAACCTGCTCTAGGAGCTTCTCAACGGGGCGTCCAACCGTTTCCGCCAATTCTTTAATCGACTTATCCGTCATAAAATTCCTCCTAGTTAAACCATGATTCACGGGCTTTCATAATCAATTGACCCGCTTTGTCTGCATCCAAGCCTTCAAGATCTGAAATATCATCAGTAGCCTGATCAGCCAAATCATCAACTGTTACAATGCCGAGACTTGCAAGCGCATACGCAATTTCTTGCGTCATACCTTCCATTTTCAATAATTCTTCGCTTGGCTCTTGAAGACTCTCCTGCTGTTTCAATGCATCAGCCAGTGCAGCTTCTTTGGCACGCGTTTGCAATAAAATTACAGTATCTTCATCCAATTCGATTTCATCAAATGTTTCAGCAGGAACATAGGCAATCTCTTCAAGTGAAGTAAAGCCCATCTCAACCAAAGCCATGGCCAAATCTTCTTCAATATCCAAACGAGACACAAACATATCTAAATATTGTTGTGCTTCATTTTGTTGACGCGCACGGTACTCATCTTCAAGCATCATGTCGAGTTTATAGCCAGTCAATTCCGATGCAAGACGCACATTTTGACCTTGTGAACCAATCGCTCGCGCTAATTGATCACTGGTTGCAAAAATAATGTCTGCAGTTCTTGCATCTTCATCAATCACAATACCAGACACATCTGCAGGCTCTAACGCACTTGCGATATATTGCGCAGGATCATCAGACCAAACCACTACATCGATACGCTCACCATTCAACTCTTGCTGAACTGCCTGAATACGTGTGCCACGCATACCAATACACGCACCAACTGGATCAATACGATGATCATTGGTTTTCACTGCTATTTTAGCACGAACACCCGGTTGACGAGCGGCTGCTTTAATTTCGATAATTTCTTCCGCAATTTCTGGAATTTCTTTCTTCATTAAAGCGATCAGCATTTCAGGCTTTGCACGAGACAACAATAATTGTGCACCACGCCCTTCACGATTCACTTCAAAAAGAATCGCATTCATGCGCTGTTTTGGACGCAGCATTTCTTTAGGGATGGTCTCTTCGCGCGCAAGATAAGCTTCAGCATTATCACCCAAGTCGATGATAAAACCATCTTTGGTTTGCTTTTTCACTTCACCGTAAATAAGTTCGCCCACTTTAGATGCATAAGCATCCGCAACCAACGCACGTTCAGCTTCACGAATTTTTTGCACAATTACTTGTTTCGCAATTTGAGCAGCAATACGACCAAACTCAATAGACTCAACTTCAAGTTCGCGAATATCGCCAATCGACCATTGTGAAGGATCGACATCAGAAATGGCATCCTGACAGGCTGGCATTTCATGATCTTCATCTGCAACCACTTCCCATTGACGGAAAGTACGGTAATCACCTGTTTTACGGTCAATTTCAACACGCAAACGGGCTTCTTCAGAATGCGTTCCTTCGTAGAATTTTTTCTTGGTAGCTGCAACAAGTGCTTGTTCAAGCGCTTCAAAGATGGCTTCGCGGCTCACACCCTTTTCATTACTAACCGTTTCCGCAACGGTAAGAATTTCACGACCCATAAGTCACCTATATATCAAATTATCTTAATAATTTAGTCTTGATAAACCAGATTTGCTTTGTCGATATTATGACTCTCTATCTCAAGCACCTGCTGTTTTTCAACTTCTACCTGAATGATTTCTGCATCCAAGTCGACTGCAACCAATTTCGCCTGAAATTTACGGCGGTTGTCTACAGCACTAATCAAACGCAAAGCCACTTGCTGACCAATATAATCCTGCATTTGTGGCAATTGAAAAAAAGGACGATCCCAACCCGGAGAAGAGACTTCAAGCGCATATTCACCTGAAATCGGATCGTGAACATCAAGCATTGCACCGACTTGTTGTGTGACACGCACACAGTCTTCTACGCCAATACCACGACCTTGTTCAACTTCACCATCTTCATTTAAAACAGGTTCGGAAGTTTCATCGACAGGCTTGTCGATATAAATGCGTAACAAAGAACGTTTACCTTGGGGCAAAAATTCAATTCCCCAAAGACTGACATTACATGCTGCAACAGCAGGTTCGATCAGATCTTGTAACGCTTGGGTTTTATTTGATAGTTTCATGTACTCTCGTCATTGTTGTGCAATCAACAATCGGCCTTCGACCGACTTTACATTTGTAGTGAAGCACGTCTATTTGACCAATTGATGTCGACACTACACGATAGCCAATAAAAAAGGGCGTAATCGCCCCAATTTTACACAGAAAGCAAGCCCACTGTGCAAAAAGGCCCACCTGTATGTGAGCCTTCCCAATAAAATCTTGGTAGCGGGAGCTGGATTTGAACCAACGACCTTCGGGTTATGAGCCCGACGA
>JASGGM010000014.1:0-21279 GCA_047605045.1 Acinetobacter sp.
TTTATCAAGAAGTTTTTCTTAACATCACCGCCGATGGATGTGCATTCTACACCATATCAAAACCTTTACAACACTTTTTTCATTTTACATTACTCAAGTGTTTTATTTTTAATCAAATAAAAACAAATAATTATCCAAGATGCTGTTTTAAAAAGAATTTTAAATATTATTTTCTTTAAAATGTATCTATGTGCGTGTTTGGTAGAGTGTCGCACTCTGTGAATGTCTTTTTTTTGTTTTCATGCTATAAATAATACCGATTAGGAACTCAAAACTTCGGAAGCATTGTATGCGTCAGTTTTCTTTATTATGGTCATCGATATTTATTCTTGCTTTGAATAGTTCTGTTTGGGCGAGTTCATCTGCTGATTATCAGGATAATATTGCTGGTTCCACTTCAACAACTACAAGTTCAGATGCGATTGTAAAAGAACAAAATTCCTCTTTTACCAAGCTAAAAGAAATTACCCACGTTAGTAAGCTAAAAGATATCACTCAGAAAACTATTAATGATTTAAAAGTGAATGCAAATGCTGCACAACCGGATGAGGTGAAAGATCCACTTCAAAATTTAAATCGAAAAGTTTTTGTATTCAATGACTATTTAGATCGAAATTTTTTACGTCCAGTCGCAGTCCAATATCGAGCAAAAGTACCAGAAGATGTTAGAGGTTCTTATCGTCAATTTCATAACAATTTAGGCGAACCTTGGAATGTCACCAATCAGGTGATTCAAGGCAAACCTAAACGTGCTTTAAAGTCTTTTGGGCGCTTTGCTATTAATACCTTAACAACTTTAGGGCTAGCCGATCCTGCCAATCGTTTAGGTTTGGATGCTGAGTCGGAAAGTTTAGGAACAACTCTGGGATATTATGGTGTTCCTTCAGGTCCTTATTTGATGTTACCTTTCTTTGGCCCAAGTACACTTCGCGATGGATTCGGTTCTCTTATTGACAGTCAAGCCCAGCTTCAAAAATATATTTTGGATGATTATGAGGGGATATATTGGGGTGATATGGTTTTGTCTGGAGTAGATTTACGTAGTTCTTTACTTGATTTGGAAAGCGGTTTGCAAGGTGATCGTTATGCTGCGATCCGTGATGTTTATCTACAACGTAAAAACTTTGTCATTGCTCAGAAAAAAGGAATTGCAGATCAAGAAGTTTCTTTTATTGATGATACTGCTGACAATTCAGGTCAATGATCTTCTATTTCACTAAACTGATTGTTTGATGTATATGATTTATTTTCTGATTGTTCGTTCATCATTTTTGTAGCCATTCTTTAGGGATAACACTCAAATTTATGTATTTCATCCAACCTTCTCGCACAATTATAAATCTGGATAAAATTCTGGATGCTTTGCCGAGTCTGCAAATGATTCACATAGAGGACATTCATCTTTATGATCAGAGTATTATCGCTATCGCAGATGTTCAGGATTTTTTGACTTATCGCTGGTCATTGCCCACCATTGTAATAGCACACAAAGATGAGGGAGCGGCTTTATCGGATGCATGGCAAAGTGGCGCATTAGCAGGATGGATTTGGGATAACTTACCTGAAAATCCTGTCGATGCTCTCACTAAAATCGATGCCCAATATAAGCGTAACCAAGACAGTCGTGATCTTCCATCCGCTGCTATTCTTCAAAAAAAACTGCTTCCCGATCCAATTGATTTACCTAATTATCAAATTGATTCTTTTTTTAAGCCATCGGCTTATTTGTCAGGTGATTGGTATGATTACTGGAAAATAAGCGATAAAGAAATTATGTTTTATTTGGCTGATGTTTCAGGTCATGGGGTAACCAGTAGTTTATTAACTTCATGGATGGCAGCCTTTCATGGACGATCTAAAACACCACGAGAGTTAATTAAAAAACTGAATGGCATGTTGTTGCAAGAGAATATTGAAAAGCACATTACCATGATCACAGGCATTTTGAATTTTGAAACGCATCATCTACGCTGGTCTAGTGCTGGTCATTATCCCCCCGCTATTTTATTTGAACCGAATCAAGCACCGAAAATTTTAAATACGAGTAGTTTTCCTTTAGGCCTTACTGAAGATTTAGAAGTAGAAGAGTTTGAATGTGTTTTAAATCGCGATTCTCGATTTATTGTTTGTTCTGATGGTGCACTTGAACCATTTAATGGCGGTTTAAATGAGCAATTTCAACAGCTTGTTGAACACCTTGAAAAACATACTTTTCAGGCGCCAGCACATGTTGCTGATGACATTGCCATTTTAAGCTTATGTCGAATGAAATAGTTTTAAATCAATAACATAACTTATTGTTCTTATTTTTTAGTATAAGGACCTCTTGAGTCTCATCATGCCCTATGGGATAATTTACCAATCCTTCTCAAAAAATGGCATATATATGTCAACAGGTCATGTTGAATATACAAGTTTGGATGGTACGCACTTTTTCAAAATTATTGGTGAAGTACGCGCGCAATCTTGTATAAGTCTAGACAAGCTCTTGAGTAAGATTGAACAACAGAACAATGTCATTGGCGCTGTAGTCGATTTAACTCAGACAACTTTTATTGACAGTACAGTACTTGGTATTCTTGCTAAACTCGGTCTCAAATTAAAGCAAAAGCATGGTATTCAGGCTGTCATGCTGTCTACTAACCCAGATATTACTACGCTTGCAAATAGTATGGGCTTAGGTCAGGTCTTCGTGATACTGGATTGTGGTGATTCAGTTATGTGCCAACCTTTGGCAAACGAGGATCATGTTTCTCATCAAGCAATGCTTAAAACTGTGCTTGATGCGCATCGTACATTAATGAAACTGAATGCAAATAATCAAAATATTTTTGAACCACTTGTGAAACAATTGGAAAAAGAACAAGAACAACTTGATCAAGTGAGTGATCATCAAAACGTTTAACTCTACCATGGAGGTTGAATATGGTCTTATTCTCTGTTGCTCAAATGAATTCTCAAGATAGTATTGAAGATAATTTCATTACTGTAGAGTCATTATTGCAACGAAGTAAAGCCGAAGGTGCCTCCTTATTGGTCTTACCTGAAAATTTTATTTGTTTTGCAGGCGGCAAACAACGTGAAACAGCAGCTTTATTTGAAAGTATTCAGCAACGCCTTGAAAAACTGGCATTTCAATATGATATTTGGATTGTAGCGGGAACTTTACCTTGTCCATTTCGTCCAGATGGTTCTATTGTTCCAGATGGTCGGGTACGCACGTCTAGTTTATGTATCAGTCCTGAAGGAACTGAAGCGCGCTATGACAAAATTCATTTGTTTGATGTCCATGTTGCTGATGGCGTAGGTGGCTATCAGGAGTCCCTCTACTTTGAACCAGGTGACCAACCTGTTATTGCAAAAACACCTTTTGGCTCGCTGGGTTTAATGATTTGTTATGATTTGCGTTTCCCTGAATTGGCTTTAACCTTAAGAAAACAAGGTGCGAACATCTTGACCGCTCCAGCAGCATTTACATTTACAACTGGACAAATGCATTGGCAGTTATTACTACAAGCACGTGCAATGGATACGCAATGTCAAGTTTTAGGTGCTGCACAACAAGGTTGGCATGGTACAAAGCGTCAAACTTGGGGACATACCGCTGCAACAAATAGCCGTGGTCATATTTTGGCAAGTGTTGAACACGAAGGTGCTCATTTAATCACTGTTCCTTTTGATTTTGATGAACAACAATCTATTAGAAATTCGATGCCATTAATGCAGCATCGCCGTTTATTAGAATACTAATCAAGTTTCTATAATATATTTATTACACCGTTTCTTAAATGAACTCGATCATCTTTTTTATTTTACTTAATGTATTATTCGTTCACATAAGCCCTTCAATGGTTTACTAAATCTGTTCTAGTCGAGTCTAACTTGTTTATGTCATAATTATTTCATCAGTCTTGATATACTGGCCTTTAAAAAATAATAGGGAAAATACGACGTGGAATTAAATGATTTTTCTGAAAATAATCTTCCAGATATTAAATGGTGGGGAGAATTTCATTTTGAACCATATCAATCACGAACATGGCAATTCGGTTCCTTATTTTTTCGCTTAACTCGGTATGAGCAAGAATGGAGAATGGAATATCATCGCCCTGCCGTACAATTTGATTATGAACAAGAATGGAAAGAAATTTTAGAACCTGATTTTGGTTTTCCACAACCGGTACATGTCGAAAGATATATGTTTCGTAAAATGAGTGGTGTCTTTCACTTAATGCCACATATGGCAGATCGTTCTGTCGTCATTCGTCCAGTCGATCCAATGTATATTCCTGCTGGACAACGTGGTTTATTATATATCAGTACACCTTTATGGTTGACAGGTTATGCTGAAGGACAAAAAGAAGCTTTGTTTGATATTCCAGTGATTCGCCCTAAAGACACATGGTTTGGCCCAGACAAAAGGACTGGGGAGCTATGTTATGCGACTGCTGTTGACGGAAGGACTGAACTAGAGTTACTAACACCACGAGCATTTCGTGCTGTCACCCCTATTATTTTTCAGAATACAAGCCATGAACAATTGCGTTTTGATCGTATGAGTGTTCCAGTACAGGCACTTCCTTTATTTTATAGTGACAGCACACATCGTTTATGGACTTCTCATATTAAAGTGATTCATGACTCTTCAGAGCGTCCTCCTCGGATAAAAATTGAAAACCGAACCCCACCTAAAGCCGGAGAAGTTGAATATGTTCATGCGCCACGATCTCCTGAAGGTGTTTTCTTTCACATGTTCGATTCTTTTTTTTAGGATAAGTGATGGATAAAATACAAATTCCAAAGGATCTCGTTTCAAGTCTAAAAGATCTTTTTAATAGTTTTAATTTAGATCGAATAAGTGAGCTCTTGGTTGCTGCGCTATTATGTTTGATGGGCTTCGTTATCGCACGTGTATTTTCTAATACGTTTATCAGAACCATTGGATTACGTTTTAACGCTCATCAGCGAATGGTTTGGCGGCGTGGTATTTTTTATTCAATCTTCCTCTTCTTCATCATCGCGGGCTTAAAAGAAGCTGGCTTTAAAGTCAGTGTTTTTCTTGGCGCCGCGGGTATTTTGACCGTAGCTTTAGGTTTTGCTTCTCAAACTTCAGCAACCAACTTAATTAGTGGCTTGTTCCTCATTGGTGAAGGCTCTTTTGAAGTGGGAGATACAATTCAGCTTACATTAATTCGAGGGCAAATCATTGAAGGAGAAGTGACATCTATCGACTTACTGTCTGTTAAGCTATTAACTTTAGACAATATTTATGTCCGTCTACCCAATGAGTTATTGATTAAAACGCCCGTTCTGAATCTATCAAAATACCCAATTCGAAGAATTCCAATCGTTATTTCTGTAAGTTTCCAAGAAGATTTAAGTAAAGTCCGTGCCGTTTTATTGGAGCTTGCCCATTTTCACTCCTTAGTATTAGAAACGCCCAAGCCAGTCATGTCAGTGACTGCATTTGCTGAATCTACGATTGAATTATTATTTTCGGTATGGTGTGAACAAAAAAACTACCTAGAGGTGAAAGATAGTATTCAGGAACGTATCCGTGATAGCTTCGTTAAACATAATATCGAAGTCCCTGTGCAAAAAATTGGCTTTGTAGGAAATCCTGCACAAACTGGCGCCTATACAGAACCCCCTCAAATTTAATCATCTACATTTTCACTAGACTTGTCTTTCATTGGCGGTAATGGTGCTAGATATGCAATGACTAGCATCACAATCCCTGCACCAATAAAAGACAAGACCCGAAGTAAGGTACTGCTTTGTGACAAGTCCAGTAATACCAATTTAAAGACCACCACAATCAGCAATCCCGCACCGATTAGCCAAATTCCTCGAACGATTTTGCGACTGGCATAAATCATGAGTACACTGGCTAAAATAACCCAAAGTAAAGTGAGGCTGAGTTGTACAACCCCATTGTACCAAATAGAAAAACTCCATAATGGGGTAGCGAATAAATAATGTAATACGCGAACCAATACTGAACTAAGTACCCACAATGTCAAAAAAAGTGTCGCGATCTTGGTCAGCATTTTTAGTGGATACTCGCTTTCCCATAATTTAAACACAGTATAAATCGTGACTGTTAACAAACAGAGGGATGAGAGGTCTGCAGGATTCAGAATAGCCAACCAATAATATTGATCATTGTCGTACAACGCATTGATGACCAATAGCCATATGAAATTGAGTATAAAAATAGCAACATTTGCCAGCAGCGTTTTGTCGCGTTTCAACAGTAATACAATGCCAAAGATTGCTGGAAATATTCCATAAGCCAATACATCATGACTGGTAAAAATGAATGCGCCCATCATGGCGGCCAAACACCACAAAACAATTGCATGTACATGTTGCATAAAATGCCATGAACTTGTTTTAAATGATGAAAAATACAAGATCATCAATTGTAATATCGCACTGATAAACCCAAGACTACGAATCAATGGCTGATGCATATTAATGTTGCCTGAAAGATTACACATTGCAATCATTAGCCCTAGCATTAAACCCATTGAAATAAACATTTGCTGCAATGACCAGTGCAGTTGACTGCGCCAAGATAAATACCCAACAAAACACACATAAATTATGGTTGCAATGACATTGGTTGCTATTCCGCCCAGCGCTTGCCAATGCAAAAGATTCACACCGACCAAAGCCAGTGCATAGATTGCTATGCCTAAGAAAATGGTGATTAATGCACTTGTTCGAGGATGTTCAATTTGTTTATCTTGCACATAATGCAACATATAAAATACGGCAATGAGTTGTGCTAAACCATAAACTGCCCCCCCAAGTAATGGAAATATGTCATCGGATGCAATCTGATAAAACAATGCAAATGAACTCAGCGCCAATAAAATTTGACCAACCAGCAGACTGAAGCGGTAGCGTTCTGTCACGCCCCACACAACCAGTGCTGTTCCTTGAATTACCCAGCCCAAACTGGTCCAATGCGCACCTTGAGAAAGTGGGAAAATTAATGCAACAAAGGCCATCGCTAAAATGAAAAAACTCTTCGCTAACAAAGAAAGGGCCTGTTGTTTTCGATGAATCCACCACGTTAAAACGGCATAGATCAATGCCAAAAGTATTGCACCATTGGTCAATGGCCATGTTTCGCCATACCTCAATGCTGCATGTAAAGAGAATCCTAAAACTGGCACACTAAAGATCAAACTGACGTCCAACAGCTCTGATGACCTAGAGGGATCTAGATGATCTTTCACTTTTAATTGGCTATAACGTACGCTTAACCAAATAAACAACAACAAATTGAGCCACAACAAGCCATCCAACAACCGCATGTGCCCATTGATATCTTGTGTAAATAACGCTTGTCCTCCCAAAGTAAGGGTAGAAAAAAATGCGAGATGATTCAGCAACTTCCAAGGTTTAAGATAATTAATGATCAGTACAGCGACATTGACTGCTGAATAATATCCCCATAACAACACAGGCTCAGGTTGATATTGTGGAATCACAAATGGTGCAATGTAAGCCATTCCCAATGCAAAAACGGCTAAATAAATGGTATTTTGTTTTAAGCTTAAAATGATTGTAGTGAGCAGTAAAATGGCCAAACAAAAACTGGCCAACGTTAAGCTCGCAATAACATGGAAATGATGAGCAAAACCCAAAGTCAGAAAAATAACAGCTAAACCAAAGCCTTGAAGAACAATGCTAAAATTAAAATTCTTATGGCGAAATAGATAAGATAACGTGCTAATGACTGCTCCACCTAGCGCAATCATCGATAATTTTAGGCCCAAACTAAGCTGCCAATATTCACTTGCAAAACGTAGCAGCAACACCACACCAATCAATAAAATCACAATGGCCAAACGCAAAATCGGATTGCCATGAATGGCCCAACTTATTGAAGTTTGAAGCCATGCAGGAACAGATGAAACACGTGTAGTTTGGCTGGTTGTAAGTGAAGGATCGATCTGATCTTTGCGCTCTTGATCCGTGATTTGGCCCGCGTTGGTTGTAGAAAGTGATGGTGCATACCCAACCTCAAATCTCTCATTATTTTTTGTAGAAACAATAACTTGTTCAATATCACCTTGGTTTAAATGAGGCGTGAGAGTCTGTGAATTTTCAAGAGATTGGGAATCTATTTGTCGAGCATCAAGCTGTTGTTCCAAGCGTTGAACACGATGATTTAAATGATTGTAATCTTGTTGTACTCGTTTGAAAAACTGCAGTAAGCCAACCACTGCCACACACCACAGTCCGACAGCGAGAATCCAGTTATGGTCATGCCAAGCGAAAAAATTCAAGGCATTCCACAACATAAAAACAATCACAAAAAATGGAGGTTTTAAAGCGCGCACATCGTAATCCCACACATAACGATGATTCATGTTACCTGATTTAAGCATTGAATAGAAATTCTTGAAAAACAGCGATAAAAATCGGCAATCGTCAAAGCCCTGCATTGATTGTGATTTTCACGTAAAATAGCGGCATATTGTAAATAGGAACAAGAGAATGCCGCCATTTGTCCTGGTTGATGGGTCATATTTTTTATTTCGCGCGTATCATGCCATTCCACCACTAACAACATCGACAGGTTTAAACACCAATGCTGTACGTGGGGCAATTTCTGCAATCCAAAAATTGATTCGCCGTATTCAGCCCACCCATATGGCTGTCATTTTTGATACGCCAGAACCGACATTTCGTCACCATCTTTCCCCTATTTACAAAGGGGATCGTCCAAGTATGCCAAGTGAGCTGGCTGAACAAATCCCCTATTTACATGCACTTATTCGAGCCTTGGGTATCCCTTTACATATGCTTCCCGGTGCAGAAGCCGATGATATTATTGGAACATTAACCAAACGCGCCGTCGCTGAAGGATATGAAGTACTCATTTCCACTGGCGACAAAGACATGGCACAATTGGTGACAGAAACAGTTAAATTAGAAGACAGTTTTAAAGACCGTGTTTTAGATGTACAAGGGGTATATGACAAATTTGGTGTATGGCCACACCAAATTATCGATTACCTAACACTCATGGGCGATGCCTCTGATGGCATTATGGGCGTACCCGGTGTTGGGGCAAAAACCGCAGCAAAACTCTTAAATGAATATGAGTGCCTAGGCAAAATTTTAGAAAATGTCGATAATATTAAAGGCCGCGTCGGGCAAAATTTAAAAGAACATGCAGATGGCATCGCCATTGACCATCAATTGGCCAGTATTGTTTGCGATCTGGAACTGAATCTGGATTGGCACGAACTTAAACTCAGTAACCCGAATGTCGATGCCTTGCGTGCACTTTACACTGAACTCGAGTTTCGAAATCAATTACAATCGCTTGATCATCCCAATAATCCTGATAACCCTGCATATCAAAAGAATCGAACAACAGATACTGGCCCTGAAATTGTCGCAAAAACCGCTACCACTGCCGACAATTCACAATCTTCTGAGCCATTAGACACCGACAGTCAGGCACATCTGACCAGTCAAGATGATCAATTGGGTGAAGCGACTTATCACATTGTGCTTGAAACACAGGCTTGGGAAGCATTATTGCAACGTCTACAGACTGAAAAATGTTTTGCAATTGATACTGAAACCACCAGTCTGGATTATCGCACTGCGCAAATGGTCGGTTTTTCTGTGGCCTTTGATGCCCACGATGCTTATTACGTGCCTCTAGCACATGATTATGAAAATGCACCTGTTCAACTCAATCGTGACGCGGTATTGCAACAAATCAAGCCAATTCTAGAAGATGCTTCAGTGAAAAAAATTGGCCATCATTTAAAATATGATGCACATATTTTTGCAAATCACGGCATTCATTTACAAGGTTGGTATTTCGATACCATGCTTGCTTCCTACGTCTTGAATTCAACTGCAACACGTCATGGTATGGATGATGTAGCACGTTTGTATCTCAGTCATCTCACCACGACATTCGAGCAAATTGCAGGGAAAGGTGCAAAACAAAAAACGTTTAATCAGATTGAAATTGAAGTGGCTGGTCATTACGCTGCTGAAGATGCACATGTCACCTATCGGCTTTATGAAGTTTTGTCAAAGAAATTGGCGGTATTTCCTGAACTGGTCAACATTTTGCACACCATTGAAATGCCAGTTGCTGAAGTGCTGACTGAGATGGAAGAAAATGGCATTCAGCTTGATCCAACATTCTTGGGTCAATTGAGTGAAGAGTTTTCTCACACCATGCAAGGTTTAGAAAAACAAGCCGAAGAACTGGCTGGCCAGCCCTTTAATATTGCATCACCCAAACAAGTCGGTGAAATTTTATTTGATAAATTGGCAATTAAAGGCGGTAAAAAAACAGCCACTGGTCAATACAGTACAGGCGAAAATATCTTAGAAAAAATTGAGCATCCAATTGCTGAGATTATTTTAGAGCATCGTGGTTTAGCCAAATTAAAAAGTACTTATACAGATCGTTTGGTCGAACAAGCCAATACCGAGACCTTGCGCGTACATACCAGTTATCATCAAGCAGTCACGGCGACTGGACGATTATCATCGTCCGATCCAAACTTACAAAACATCCCAATTCGTGGTGAAATTGGTCGTCAAATTCGTAAGGCCTTTGTCGCGCCTCAAGGTCGCGTGCTGTTGGCTGCCGATTATTCACAAATTGAATTGCGTTTGATGGCACATTTCTCCCAAGATGATGCCTTATTAAGTGCCTTCCAACAAGGTCAGGACGTGCATCGCCGTACTGCCGCCGAAGTCTTGGGCATCGCATTAGAGGATGTCACCAATGACCAGCGTCGTCAGGCAAAAGCAGTAAATTTTGGTTTGTTATATGGAATGTCTGAATTTGGTTTAATTCGTCAATTGGGCTTCACTCGCGAAGAGTCACAAAACTATATTAAACAATATTTCCATCGCTACCCTGGCATTTACGAATATATGCAACGCACCCGTCAAGTGGCTGCCGAACAAGGCTT
This sequence comes from Acinetobacter sp., assembly GCA_047605045.1. Classification (GTDB taxonomy): domain Bacteria; phylum Pseudomonadota; class Gammaproteobacteria; order Pseudomonadales; family Moraxellaceae; genus Acinetobacter. Next base: position 10,980 of record JASGGM010000014.1, read on the forward strand.
TGTAGAAACGGTACTTGGTCGTCGTTTATACACACCAGATATTCATGCTCGTAATATGATGGTACGTAAAGCAGCTGAACGTGCCGCGATCAATGCACCACTACAAGGCAGTGCCGCTGATATTATTAAGCTGGCCATGATTGAAGTGAAAAAAATTGTTGACCCACAACACGCAAAATTATTGTTGCAAGTCCACGATGAATTGGTGCTAGAAGTCGATGATTCTCATGCTGAAGCACTTGCAGCACAGTTGGCGGAAGTCATGCAATCTGTCTTGTCGTTATCTGTGCCTTTAGTGGTAGACATCGGCCAAGGGAAAAATTGGGATGAAGCGCATTAAACCAACTCAATAATGTCAATGGTGGGTGGAACCCGAAATCGAAAAGGGACGCCCACCATCCCTGTGCCCACTGTCACAAAAACATCCGCATGATCATGTTGATACATCCCTCTTTTATGCCCCAAGATGGATACTTTCTTCATCATATACGATGTTAGCCATGGCAATTCAACCTGACCACCATGAGTATGTCCCGATAACATTAATGGTCGTGTCGGTAATTCAGGCACCATATCAACCGTATCGGGATTATGCGAAAGAATCAGCCATGGTTTATCTTGCGGTAAATCTGGCATAAACCGCATATCAGTTTTTCCTGCCCATAAGTCCCCAATACCAATTAAACGAAACTCATCAAAATCAACAATCTGCCCTTCAATGTCTATCACACCATTTTTTACTAAGGCATTTTGTAATAATGCTTGAATCGGTGGACCAGGATATTGTTCATCATGATTGCCCATTACTGAATAAATCGGCGCTTGAATCTGCTGTAAAGGCTGGAGTTCCTGGGCAAGTGTATTTTCAGGTTCATACGTCCAATCGCCTGCGACCAGTACAATATCAGGTTGTTGTTGATTAATTTTTTGCACAATTTGACGAAGTTGGCGTTCATGCCCTGAAAAAAGTCCGATATGTAAATCGGCAATCAAAGCAATTTTGACCGTTTTTTGAAAAGGCTGATTTGCGTTGAGGGAATAACGCGTCGTTTGTATTTTAATGGTATGCGGCTCTATAAATCTGGCATAAATGAGTAAAGCACTGATTAAAAACACAAAAATAGATTGATGTAAACTAAACTCTCCAATCCAGCCTGCGTAGACACTAAAAACAATGAGTGGAAAAAGCAAATAAGACAGATAAAATGCCAATAAATGAATAAATGATTTAAAAGGGTGAATTGTTTCAGTACGAGACTGACTCATCCATGCCTGAGCAATCCCCCAAATTGCAACAGCAATAAAAATCATATAGAAGATTAAAATAATTAAACTAGAATGCCACATATAACTTCTCAAGTTGGGGGTTAAACAGTCTGTAGTTTTAGGGATTTTTAAGCACAATGGCGATGACACATCAACATCACATCAAAAATAAAGTGACTCAACCAACGCAACTAATGCGACATATTACGTTTGCAATGTGTTTGACGAGTTTAACTGCATGTAGCACATTGCCAACGTTACAACCTCAAACACCAAGCCATGCGACAGATATCGATACCGCTCATACAACACTGTCCAAGATGCTAAAAACAGAACAACACATGCATCCCGATTTAACAGGCTACCATGTTTTATATGATCCACTGGAAGCCATTTCAGCACGCTTGAGTTTAATCAATAAAGCGGAGAAATCTCTCGATTTACAATATTATATCTGGGATAACGACAACATTGGTGCACTTGCACTGTATGACATTATTCGCGCAGCTGACCGTGGTGTAAAGGTTAGGTTACTGATTGATGACAACAATGCAAAAAAAATGGACGGTGTCTTATTGGCATTGGACCAACATACCAATATACAAGTCAAACTTTACAACCCGTATCGCTTCCGAAATTTCCGCGCGCTGGATATGTTACTCGATTTAAAACGCATCAACCGACGAATGCACAATAAAACGTTTATCGTTGATCATCAATTGGCATTAATTGGTGGCCGAAACATGACCAACCAATATTTTAATGCCAGTGATAACTATCAATTTTCTGATATTGATGTGTTACTTGCAGGAAAAGCCGTTGGCGAAATTTCACAATCTTTTGATGATTACTGGAATGACAGTTATGCTTTTCCTGTACGCCAATTGGTCAATCCACAAAAACATCGACTTCGCTATGCAGCGCTAAAGGAACAGCTAGAAACACACTATAAATTGGCGACCATGCAAAATTATTTAAATCTTGCCAATCATTCCAATAATTTTGATCAATGGCTAACATTTAACCCCGATTTTGAATGGGTAAAAGCCGTCGTTGTCAAAGACTCACCCAACAAAATTCGTGACCAAGCACAACCTGAAGATTATCTCAACACACAACTGCGTCATTACTCTCAGGTCCCCACAAAAACGGTTGATATTATTTCTGCCTATTTTGTGCCTGAACAGCAAGGCACAGCCATCTTAAGCAAGATGGCAAATGAAGGGATAAATGTGCGGGTACTCACCAATTCTTTTAAAGCAAACGATGTGTGGCTCGTTCATGCTTTTTATTCCAAATATCGTGAAGATTTACTCAAAAGTGGTGTGAAACTCTACGAATTTTTACCTGCACTCGATAAACATAGTTTAAATCCGCACAATGAAGAAATTTCTAAAAAAGCGAAAATTAGCTTAAAAGGATTAAGTCGATCGAGTTTGCATGCCAAACTGATGACTGTAGATAATAAACAAGTGTTTATCGGCTCATTTAATCTAGACCCACGTTCTGCAAAACTGAATACTGAAATTGGCGTATTATTGGACAGCCCAAATCTTGCGCAAGCAATCCATACCGCAATGGATCGTAGCATCAATTCCTACAGCTACGAATTGATGCTCAATCCTGAACAAAAGATTAACTGGATGTTGAAACAACCCACAATACAAAAGGTCTATAAACAAGAACCTAAAATGAAATGGTGGCAAAAAGCAGGGTTAAAAATCATTTCATGGTTACCTATTGAAGGAATGATGTAACCCTGATTTTAAGTCGGACAGAAGCCTTAAGATTTTTTGACTGTGACAACCTGATTTTGCAATTCAAGCAAGCCTTGTTGCATTTCAACCTGAACCCTTTTAGTTAAACTTTCAAGGCTATGACCTGTAACATCAATCGGTGCTAAAAATGCCACATGTGCAGTAACCTTTGGCATTTCTATCACACGTTTTACATGATCTGAAAAAGAAATATTGCCATAATACGGTGCAATATTATCCAATTCACCCTCTTGATTCACATAGCAAATTAATGCAATTTGCACAGGTCGATTCGCTTCAAGGGCTGAGCCCAATAAACGCCCATGAATCCGCTTAATATAAGTTCCATCTGAAGTTGTAGCTTCCGGGAAGAATAAAACAGGAATACCTTTCTTTAAAAAGTCAGTAATTTGTTGGCGTATGCGTTGCGAATCGCCTGAACCACGTTGAATGAATAATGTACCCCCACCTTTTGCTAATTTTCCAAAAATGGGCCATTGTTCAATTTCTGCTTTAGACAAGAAAAACACTCGCGCGCCTGAACCCAATACAGGAATATCCAACCAAGATACGTGATTACTCACCCATAAGGCAGGTTCATGGGATGCCTGATTACCATGCACTTTTACGTCAATATTAAAAACGTCACATAACCGGCGACAAAACCATTGCACATAGCGAGTATTTTGTACATCATTCGGATGTTTATACAATTGATGGCGATACACCACATAGTAACCTTCTGCGATGGCAGTCATTCCATTGCCTACTTTTTTAGCATAATGAAGAAGCTTGGATAATCCCTTTTTAGTTGTGTTTTGCTGAGTCATAAATTAAACATCAAGGCAGATTTAAATGATAATTGCAGTATAAATCTTTGTGCTAGACAAGTAAAAAAGCAGTTGCAATTTTAATCGAAATAGCCGAACATAATGATAATTATTTTCAATTTTATTGATAAACATTTTCTATTTACAATAATTTTAGCCAAATATAGCCAATTTGAATAAGGAGAGCACAATGAACCCAATTGTTGATTTTGCGACCTTTAAAACATATCTAAAACCTTTTATGAACAGTATAAAATTTATTGTCGGAAGTTGTATTTTATATTCAGGCGCATTTATTTTATGCAATAAATTTTTGGGAGACATCATTTCTCTCAACTGCTTTGCATTAAATTAATCAGATTGAATAAAAACAGCATCTTTCAAACAAGCAGTAACTTTGTTTCAAAATTCGCTTAGGGCTCGCCTAGATGCGCAGTTTTAACTACAATAGATTTTTTAGCCAAGCCGAGTCATAACTGCGTGGAATATTTTGAGCGACATCAAGGTGGCGAACGTGCCTTACTCGTGAGTGTAAGTGTACAAATGCTAAATGATATTGATGGCGAAGAGTTTCAATTACTTGCAAAATCTGCTGGTGCAGATATCTTGCAGCAACTGACTGCACAACGGATTAAACCCGACCCTAAACTGTTTATTGGTTCAGGAAAAGCCGAGGAAATTGCGGAACTGGTGCAACAGCTGGACGTCGATTTAGTCATTTTTGATCATGCGCTTTCCCCTGCACAAGAACGAAACCTAGAAAAAATCCTGAAATGCCGTGTGATCGATCGTACAGGTCTCATTCTTGATATTTTTGCCCAGCGTGCAAGAACGCATGAAGGTAAATTGCAAGTCGAATTAGCACAACTTGAACATCTTTCCACACGTCTTGTACGAGGCTGGACGCATTTAGAACGTCAAAAAGGTGGGATTGGTTTACGTGGGCCAGGTGAATCACAACTTGAAACGGATCGCCGTTTGTTGCGTATTCGAATGGGACAACTTAAAGATAAACTCGATAAAGTTCGCCAGACCCGTGTACAAGGTCGTGCTGCACGACAAAAAGCAGCAATTCCTACTGTTTCACTGGTCGGTTATACCAATGCAGGAAAATCCACCCTATTTAATATTCTGGCAAATAGCGAAGTTTACGCAGCCGATCAACTGTTTGCCACACTCGATCCAACGTTACGCCGCTTAAATTGGGATGGCATTGGCGCATTGGTGCTGGCAGATACAGTCGGTTTCGTACGAGATTTACCTCATTCTTTAGTCGAATCCTTTAAGGCCACTTTGGAAGAAACTTTAGAAGCGACTTTACTATTACATGTTATTGATAGTAGTAGTCCAGACATGCTCGAACAGATTGAAGCTGTGGAGTCTGTGCTCAAAGAAATTGGCGCAGATGTGGCAACATTACGGGTTTATAACAAAATTGATCGAAGTGGTGAGGATGAAAAAATCATCTATGCGCGACCACACTTACCAGAGCGTGTCTATGTTTCAGCCCATAGCGGACAAGGCTTAGAGCTACTGAAAAAAGCTGTACAAGAATGTTTGGTCGGACAAATTCAGGCTTTTGAACTGACACTCAAACCCCATTATGGAAAATTAAGAACACAGCTTTATAACTTAAATGTTATTCAGTCCGAGCATTATGATGATGAAGGCAACCTCATTTTATCGATTCGGATGGCACCAAATAAGTTAGAACAACTGATTAAACAACTGCATTTACCTTTCGATGAAATTTTAGGTGAACGTGCTGGTCAGTTTAAAATCCCCCTAGAGGAGTTTGAAATTAAAGTCTAGATCGGTTAAATATTGACGATGAATATTATTTCAATGTCATAGCGAACAATAAATCATGAATGGACTGAGCAAGATCGACTGGCAGGCATGGCTTGTAAATATTGCCTTAATTATTATTTTTCGTGAAATTGCGTTATGGATTATGACGCAATTTCACTTTCCGGAACTCGGCAATTTGGTCGGACTGATTGCATTATTAATTAGCCTTGTTCTATGGCGAAAATTCAGACCAGTTTCATTACGTTTGATCGATAGTAACAATAAAATTATGAAAGAAAGTGCTTTTGCCTTTCTCCCTGTTTGTGCAGGTTCACTCATCACACTGGTTCATATGGGCAAAGAGATTCCACTTTTTTTAGCGGTATTGTTGGTAAGTACACTGGTGCCTTTGTGGATTTATGCCAAAATGTCGAAGCATTGGCTGTAAGGGAGACACCACATGTATTTGATTATTTACACATTCACCATTACGCTGGTTGCTTATTTAATTGCAAAAAAAATCAATCGCTATCTAAACCGCGTCCCTGTTTTAGTCATTGGTATGTTTTGTGTCATTGGTTTACTGAGTGTTTTTCATCTACCATACGAATTATATCTGCAAGGCACACATGATGTCTTTGGCCGCTTGCTTGGCTATGTCACCGTTGCGTTGGCCATTCCCTTGGCAACAATGCGTTATGATGATCTTCCCTTGAAATCACTGACAGGCATTTTATGTTTTGCCAGTATCAGTGCCGTGGTGTTACCCATGAGTTTGGCGTATTTACTCCATATGACTCAACCCACAGTGCTCGCCTTTGCCACACGTGCAGTCACTACGCCTATTGCAATTAATATTGCGACATTGCTCGGTTCACCCATTAGTCTGGTAATTTTAATTGTGATTTTATCGGGTTTGATTGGCGCCAGTTTTTCATCATTCATTTTACGAAATATTCATGACGAACGTGCATCTGGATTGGCTTTGGGCTTGGCAGCACATGCCATTGGAACCGTTCAAGCATGGCAACGTGGTCCTGTTGCAGGACGCTATGCTGCCTTTGGAATGGCGGTGAATGGTGTCTTTACAGCCATCTGGCTGCCCATTGCAATTAAGCTTTTGGGTTAACCACACCAAACATTTGTTCATCTTCCAAACGATAGGCCAATAACTGATTACCCCACACACAACCACCATCGACATTTTGGATATTGGCTTTCACACGTTGCCCCTGTAACGCTGCCCAATGTCCAAAAATCAGTTGATGGCGAGATAGAGCCAGATTTTCAAACTCAAACCACGGTTGAAATCCTTCTGGCATTGGCGCATCCAAAGCATCTGCAAAACTAAACTCTAAACGACCTTCAGCATTGCTTAAACGCATGCGCGTGAGGTAATTGGTAATACACCGTAAGCGAGCATTACCTGTCAAATCATCTTGCCATAATGTCGGTTCACTCCCATACATTTCGGTGAGAAATGTATCCATGACCGAAAAATCTGGATCGGACAATACCTGTTGCACTTCTCTAGCTAAATCGAAGGTCTGTTGTGCTGTCCAAATACAAGGGATTCCCGCATGTGTCAAAATGGTTCTATCATTTGGAAATAAACATAAAGGCTGATGCCGTAGCCACTCAATCAGTTCATCACTATCGATTGCATCAATGATGTCTTGCGTATTGTCTTTGGCTTTAATTTTTTTAATGCCACGCGCAACAGCCAGCAAATTTAAGTCGTGATTACCCAAAACTGTTGCTGCAACACCACGTTCAACCAATTTTTTGACAAACCGTAGTGTGCCCAACGAGTTTTCACCACGCGCTACCAAGTCACCAGCAAACCAGATAAAATCTTGATCTGGGTCGTATTGAATACATTTGAGCAACTGTTTTAATGCTTCAAAACAGCCTTGTACATCGCCAATGACATAATTATAGCGTTTGCTCATGTGTTTTATACCATCTGATCTGCCAGTGCGACAAAGTCTTGTAAAGACAATGTTTCTGGTCGTGCCATAGGATCCACCCCTGCTTTCTCAAAACCGTCTTCACGCAGCATACCTTTTAAACTGTTCCGCAATGTTTTACGACGTTGTGTAAAAACATGCCCCACCAACCGCGCCAATGCAGCTTCATTATTGGCAACAATCGGCTTTTCTTTATATGGCACCAGACGAAACACTGCACTGGTGACTTTTGGTGGCGGATTAAACGATCCTGGTGGAACTTCAAACAAAAATGTAGGTTGGCAATAATACTGAATCATCACCGACAAACGTCCATATTCTTTGCTATTTGGTCGTGCTGTAATCCGATCCACCACTTCCTTTTGCAACATAAAGTGCATGTCCTGAACTTTATCACCGAAACTCAAGAGATGAAAAAGTAACGGCGTCGAAATATTATAGGGTAAATTTCCCACCACACGTAATGGCCGATTTTCACGGAAAAGCTCGGTAAAATCATATTTTAATGCATCGGCTTCAACAATCGTTAAACGCTCTGGATGGGGTACCCGTTGTGGTAGGCCTGCTGCTAAATCACGGTCTAATTCAACAACCGTAAGCGCCTCACATTCACCAATTAAAGGCGATGTTAACGCTGCCAAACCTGGTCCAATTTCAACAATATTATCACCTGCGCGAGGATTCACCGAACGCACAATTTTGGCAATCACACGCTGATCATGCAAGAAGTTCTGACCAAAGCGTTTTCGTGCCTGATGCCCTTCGTCTTTTGGGTTTAGGGCATTAATTTGATACATAAAAATAATTCCAAAATTATAAAATTTCGTTATCCCCTTTTCCCGCGCACATCACGTTCATCGCAATTTGTCGCATCTTATAGGGAACTTAAGAGATTCGTGCTAAATCTAATGCCAAATCCACCGCCACGTGTAAACTTGAACTCTTTGCCTGACCAGTACCCGCCAAGGATAAAGCCGTACCGTGGTCTACCGAAGTTCGAATAAACGGTAAACCTAAAGTAATATTGATGGCTTCACCAAACCCTTGTGATTTTAACACAGGTAGACCCTGATCATGGTACATCGCTAAAACAGCATCGGCATGTTGTAAATGATCTGGCGTAAATAAAGTATCAGCAGGCAAACATAAACTTAAATTTTCGCCCTGTGCTTGATATTGTTCAAGCACAGGGTTAATCACCTCAATTTCTTCCCGTCCCAAATAACCGTCTTCGCCAGCATGTGGGTTTAAACCACACACCAGTACCCGAGGTTGAGTAATCTTAAATTTCCCTTTCAAATCATGCAACAATATATCAATAACCTGTGTTAAACGATCTTGTGTGATCGCATCAGCAACATCCCGTAATGGTAAATGCGTGGTCGCCAATGCCACTCGTAAGGTTTTGGTCGCCAACATCATCACTACACGATCAACACCTGCAAACTCCTGATAATATTCAGTATGTCCACTAAAATGAATACCTGCATCATTGATGACCGATTTCTGCACAGGTGCTGTAGTGACGCCAACACTTTTGCCTGTCATGGCATAATCGGCAGATCGACGCAATTGTTCTAGCACATAATTTGAATTGGCCGCATTAAGTTGCCCAAGCACCACATTCTCAGTTAATGGAAGATGTTCAATATACAATTGACCCTGTTTAGAAGATTCTTTTTGCCCAATAAAATCAATTAAATCAACATTAATTCCCAGCATTTCTGCACGTTCAGCCAAAAGCTGTTTATCGGCCAATATCACGAGCGGACGCTCATCAATTCGTTCTGCCAAACTTAAACAAATATCTGGTCCAATCCCTGCGGGTTCACCACTGGTTATATATAAAGGTTGCACATCACCCTGCTTACTGAAGAATATCCATCAGTTTTATGTCAATGATTGAATTATACGCCGACTGCCAACACAATTTGAAAAATCTCTACGATTGATTACCATCAATATCAATGATTGATCACATATTGCTAAATTTATAAACCAATTACTTTTTATCAGCCAGTTACTTCATATTGTATAGCCGTGATTTTTTCTCTGGCAAGTTTGTTTTTTACTTCCTTCTGCCTAAAGAATAGGCTAGAATGTGCGCTCCATTTTGGATTGATGTTGTGATTCGAAACGAACTCGTTTAAAATCGCGACTCCTTTTCGTTTGGGTAAATGCGGTGTTATTGCAACAACAATTTTACGCAAACCAACTATAATAGGTATGTAGTTAATGAAAACTCTCAGCGCTAAGCCTGCTGAAGTACAACACGACTGGTTCGTTGTTGACGCTTCTGGCAAAACTCTTGGTCGTTTAGCGAGCGAAATCGCTCGTCGTTTACGTGGTAAACATAAAACTTCTTATACACCTCACGTTGACACTGGTGATTACATTATCATCATCAATGCTGAACAAGTTCAAGTGACTGGTAACAAGTCTTTGGACAAAAAATACTATCGCCACACTGAATTCCCAGGCGGTTTAAAAGAAACTAATTTTGAAAAATTAGTTGCTCACAAACCTGAAGAAATCTTCCAACGTGCTGTTAAAGGTATGTTGCCAAAAGGTCCTCTTGGTTATGCAATGATCAAGAAGATGAAAGTGTACGCTGGTAGCGAGCACCCACACACTGCTCAACAGCCACAAGTTTTGGACATCTAAGGGATACAGCACATGGCTACTA
>JASGGM010000015.1:0-20568 GCA_047605045.1 Acinetobacter sp.
TCCAGTTGCTGTGACCACCTCGAGTACAGTGAAAACCCCAATTTCTTCTGAACCACCAATTTCAGTACAAGAGCGTAATCGTATTCAATCTGAAATTCAGGCAGAAAATGCGCGTAATGAAACCGTAAACAAAGTCTTAGAGCCTCAGGCAACAACGGCTGAGCGACAACAAGTGGTTGATGAAATTAAAGCCATTGCACCTGCTGGAACAGAAATTGTCGATCCTTACGACGGCAAGATTAAGTTAACGGCGATTCAAACCAGTTTATCGGTCGCTGAAAGTGAAGGTAAGGAGGTCAGTAAAACCTTCTCTTACCCGAAACAGTTAGCAGACTCAGTTTCTCCTGATGCCGATGAAGTGAAGCGAAACAAAGACAAAAATGTTGTGAGAACAGATACAGACGTCGTTGTTGTTGCACCAAAAGGTAAACGTAGCACGTACACGGTACAGTCTGGAGATACTTTAGCCATCATCGCTATGAAAAATGGTGTGTCTTGGCGTGACATCGCACAGTGGAATCAGATTGATCCGAACGCGCCTTTGTATGTAGGGACACCGTTATATTTATATGATGCCAAACCGCAAAACGCTACGAATGCGACAACGACCAATAAAACCAAGCCTGAGACCTATGTGGTTAAAGCCAACGACAGTTTGACATCTGTCGCCACACAATATGGTGTAACAGTAAAACAATTGGCCGATTGGAATAATTTACCAGCGACAGGTAATTTATTTGTTGGTCAGAAATTAAACCTGATTGCGCCTGCCGAGGTGAAAACGCCAACAAGCAGTACATCACAAAACCGTGGACAAACGGCGACAGTCAATAAGTCTTCAAAAATTAAGACCAAAACCTATGTTGTAAAACGTGGTGAATACCTTAAATTGATTGCGGATCGCTATGCATTGTCCAATCAGGAATTGGCGGATTTAACGTCGGGTCTGACAGCTTCAAGTAACTTAATGGTTGGACAGAAAATTAATGTTCCTTTACATGAAGCAAATGAAACAGTTACGTCAACAGACATAGATGCACCAAAAACTTCTGAAAAAATTAAAACTGAAAATTACACCGTTCAACGTGGTGATACGCTCAGTAGTATCGCAGCCAAATCTAAAATTTCAGTGGCAGATTTAATTAAATTAAATAATCTGTCTGCTAGTAATGCACTTCGTTATGGCCAAACTTTAAAGATACCGCAGGGCGTTACAGTCACGACACCTGAAACTTATGTGGTTAAAAGTGGTGACTCTTTGAGTAGTATCGCTTCTCAATACAATGTACCGCTCGATACATTGTCCACATTAAATGGTTTGACAAGAAATTCAGGTGTGAGAGTTGGTCAGCGTCTGAAACTTACGGGAGATATAGCGGAAACAGCATCTGTTGAGCGTTCGGCAGCAACAGATACGAGCAGTTATGTCGTGAAACGTGGTGATACGTTGGCAAGCGTTGCAAAAAAATATAATTTAAAACTGACGACCCTTGCTGAAATTAATGGCCTTTCTTCAAATAGCCGTTTAACGTCAGGTCAAAACTTGAAATTGGTGGAAACTGAACGTCCAAATAAGACCAGCAAAGCTGATGCTGTGGCAAGTAGTAAATCAAGTTACAGTGGAGAGACTGAAAGCTATGTTGTACAAGCTGGAGAGTCTTTAAATGCATTAGCGAGTCGTTTTGGAATTGCTACAAAAACGTTGGCAGATCTGAATGATTTAACGACGAAAGCCAGTTTACGTCGTGGACAAAGCCTAAAAGTTCCTAAGCAGACAACGACCTACAAAGTCAAATCTGGAGATTCGTTAATACGTCTTGCATCGAAATATAATATTGATGTGAAACAGTTAGCTGAAATGAATGGGATTGAACCAAATACCCAGCTACGTTTGGGAACGACATTGAAAGTGCCGAATCTGTAATTTATCGGCAGAAGATTTGGATATGTGAAAAGGCTGTATGGGCTTGTTGTTTGAATTGCAATTCATACGTCTGTTTTAGTTGATTAACAGGCGATTTATGGATTCTGTAATTTATGATCAAGCTTTCATACGGCAAGTTTTCACATATGCTTTATGTGATGAATATTGAGCTCGTAAATAAAAGCTGTTATTTAATCTCAATCGCTATATTTTGATAATTTTAATCGTATGGGCGATCAAAGAAATACGTGTGAGAGGACGCTATTGGTCGCGCTAATCTTTCAATTGATTACGATTAGGAAACTTTAACTGATAGACATACACTTTTAGATATTAATTAGATATTAAAAAGCCCAGCATTTAAAATGCTGGGCTTTTTAGAATTTGGCGTCCCTACGGGGATTCGAACCCCGGTTACCGCCGTGAAAGGGCGATGTCCTAGGCCTCTAGACGATAGGGACTTATTGAGGCTTTATCTGTATGCAGAATACTACATACACTAAATTCTAGGTAAAGACTTTCGATCTCAACTTCTATCAAATTTAGTGGCGTCCCTACGGGGATTCGAACCCCGGTTACCGCCGTGAAAGGGCGATGTCCTAGGCCTCTAGACGATAGGGACACATCAGAAGGTGGGCGTATATTAGGTGGAATTGATATTTGTGTCAAACCTTTTTTGACATATAAATGAAATTTTTAAGTGAACGAGCAAAAATAATACAAGAAGAGTGGATTTAAAAAAACAAGTGGATTCAAAAGATTATCTTTTGTACATCCATTGCCAATGATCTAGATTGTCTAAATTTGCATTGTGACATTCTAAAATGCGTTGAATAACGGATGGATGCTGTAAATATCCAATAATGGCGTGTGGACGATCAATAAAAGTAGAGATACGCTGATTCTTGACTGCTGGTATAAAATCAAATAACGGGGCGGTCATAGGAAAGGTCGTTAGGTAATCATCTTGAGCATAGAAGTTATACCAATCGCCAGTCAATGTTTTGGGACGACTCACTGGTGTAACCAAATGACGCTGCACTACTTGAAATGGTAGGGGGGATGCCAATGTAATAAATCGATTGACTTCAATATTGGGAGCAAGCTGATGCAGAATATTATATGCAATAACTGAACCAAGAGAGTGAGCAATGACGATATGTTGCTGGTTCGGTTCAAAACTTGCCATAATTCTTTGATGTACTTTTTCTTTAAATTCAGCGTTGTACCAATATAGATAAGCCTCAGATACGAACCGTTGTACTAAACTTTCGTGTAGATTCGGAAAATGATTCAGTAAAATGACCATTTCTTTCAGTATCCGATCTTTTGCCCATTGTGGTAATAAAGAAAATCTATTCTTCATGGAGAAAGGCTTTGCATAATGTGGTAGTAGCGGTAACTCCTGTGGTTGTTTTAGTCGCTGTTGTTCTATACGAAATTGTGGTAAGCGATTGAAGAATCGCCAGTTTGGTTTAAGCGTATCAGGGTCAATGGCATTTCGCTGCTCAAATTCATTCAAGATATCGCCGTAGAATGGAAAGGAAAGATTGAGTTTGTGTGTGTCTACATGTGGCTGTGTGTGATGAATACCGAGATTAAATACCGAAAGCCAATGATGCTGAAAACTTTCCGAATCAAAATTTTGTTGGTTAATACCGTGTATAAAAATAATTTTCATGGTTGTCTTAAATTCGGGTGATGAAATGTATTGAATAGCAATGAACGACAATACTTGATGAATGACGATGTGTTGATTGTTCAATCACTTTTAAAGAAGATTAACATGAATAACCGACAAATTTTCTTTTAAAGCATCGTAGATTTGTTATTTTATTCTATCATTAACTAACTGATTATACTTAAAAAATATATGCTTGTATATGAAATGGAAAATGCTGTCTAGCATGGTTTTTGAGCTAGACAGCATAAAGTTCTAAAGATCGGTTTTATTGCGATAAAAAATAAAGTGGCTGAGATAACACGCGATGATGAAGATAATACAGCCATAAAAACCAGGTAGCATTTCAGCATCTGTTGCCATGCTGATGCATGTAATTACACAGAATACAAAACCTAAAATAGGGGTAAGTGGGAATAGGGGCGCGGCAAATCGTAAATCTTCAATTTTATGGCCGCTTTTATACCATTGACGTCTAAAGTTAAATTGGCAAATACAAATTGCAATCCACACAATGACCATTGTAAATGCAGCAATTCCAAGTAAATTCTTAAAAATTGTCTCTGGGGCAAATTGTTCGGAGAGTAACCCTGGTATTGCACCAAACATTGTCACAATAATCGCAATGATGGGTGTTCCTGATGAGGTTAGTTTTGAGAAAATACGAGGAAGTTGTTTCTTGGCTGACAGAGAATACATCATACGGGATGCAGCATAAAGTCCGGAATTTGCTGCCGACAAGAGTGCAGTAATAATTACAAAACGAATGATGTCTTCAGCATAAGGAATACCGATATGGCTGAATACAGTGACAAAAGGGCTATTACTGACTTGGTTTGAGTTTAATCCTGCTTGTTGATAGGGCAGTAAAGCACTAATAACAACAATGGTTCCCACAAAGAAAATTAGTAATCGCCAAATCGCAGCATTAATCGCTTTTGGTACATTCTGCGCAGGATTTTCAGTTTCACCTGCTGCGACACCAATCAGTTCAGTTCCAGAGAATGCAAAATTGACAATCAACATGGTGGCAAAAATTGGAAATAAGCCCTGTGGAAACCAGCCATGTTCAGTTAAATTGTGAAACAAGGGTGCTTGAGAACTAGCATGATTAAATGAAATGATTCCGAATATGGCAAGTAAGCCCAAGACAATAAAGCTGATGACCGTGATGACTTTGACCAGTGCCAACCAAAATTCAGATTCTGCAAACATTTTGGTTGAACTGATATTTAATGTGAAAATAATGACTGCAAATAATGCAGTCCATATCCACATGGAAACATGAGGGAACCATTCCTGCATCAATAATGCAGCGGCAGTAAATTCAGTTCCTAATGTAGCTGTCCATGTTAACCAATACAGCCAAGTAATCATATATCCAGTTCCTGGACCAATGTAACGATTGGCATATTCGCCAAACGAACCTGATACAGGCATGTGAACAGCAAGCTCACCTAAACAAAGCATGACCATGTACGCAATGAGGCCACCAAGAAAATAGGAAATAATGGCACCTATGGGCCCCGTTTGTGCAATGACTTCACCCGAGCCTAAAAATAGACCAGTACCGATTGCACCACCAAGTGATAACATTACTAGATGTCGAGTACTCATCGCGCGTTTGAGTGGTGCAGAATTGCCCTGATGTGAAGAATCATTCGGAGTTTGAGATGACTGCATGAAAAAATCGGAATACAGAAAATGAAGCGGGATATTGTAGAGTAATGCTGCAAATGTGCAAGTATTGCTGAGTTTGGGAAAATATGTTCGAAATAGATTAGAAGATAAAAGGAATTTCTACGTTTTTATTGGAATACTAGATTGAATAAAGTGGCGTCCCTACGGGGATTCGAACCCCGGTTACCGCCGTGAAAGGGCGATGTCCTAGGCCTCTAGACGATAGGGACGTTGAGGATGGCGGTATCTTATTGATCCGCCACGAGTGTGTCAAGTACATGAGGGGTGAGTTTGTTTAAAATATAGCAAAACAGTTCGGCCGTTTTTTGTGTGTCATACAATGCCGAATGTGCTTCTTTGCCATCAAACTCGATACCCGCTTGAATACAGGACTTCGCTAATACAGTTTGACCGAACATCACAGCACTTAAAGTGACCGTATCGAATACTGAAAAACTGTGAAATGGGTTCTGATTTTTTGTCCCAGTCCGTGCAACAGCAGCTTGTAAAAAACCCAAATCAAAATGAGCATTGTGACCGACCAAGACAGCATGCGTACATTGTTGTTGACGGCGAACCTCAGTGAGTGATTTAAAAATGCGTTTAAGCGCAGTTTTTTCATCTTCAGCCATTGCCATACGCATTGGATTGAAAGGATCAATGCCAATAAAGTCGAGTGAGCGACGGTCTAAGTTCGCACCTTCAAATGGATTGATATGTGCATGAAGTGCTTCACCTGGAACAAATTCACCTTGTTCATTATAAAGGATCGGGATACAGGCAATTTCAAGCAGGGCATCGGTTTGGGCATTAAATCCAGCCGTTTCAACATCGACGACGACTGGTAGAAATCCACGAAAGCGTTGCCCAATAATGGTGTGGTTAGACGCTGTCACACTTTACTCCAATCAAGCGTTTTTCCTGCATGAAGCGGAATGATTTTTTGGTCGTTCAGATAATCCAGTTCAGGAACAACGGTTTGTTCTTGTTGAACCAGTGTAATGGTTTGCGTGTTGCGTGGTAAACCGTAAAAATCTGCGCCAAAGAAACTCGCAAATCCTTCAAGACGCTCAATTTTTCCAACTTGATCAAACGCCTGTGCATAAAGTTCAATGGCATTTGGGGCACTATAACAACCCGCACAGCCACATGCATTTTCTTTCGCATGTTGTGCGTGTGGTGCACTGTCTGTACCTAAGAAAAATTTGGGATTCCCACTGGTCGCCACTTCAAGTAATGTGGTTTGATGGTTTTGACGCTTGAGAATAGGTAAACAATAGAAGTGGGGTTTGATACCACCGACCAGCATATCATTACGATTAAATAATAGATGTTGCGGCGTTATCGTTGCTGCGACATTACGATCTTGTTCAAGTACAAAATGTGCTGCATCGCTGGTAGTGATATGTTCTAGCACGACTTTTAACGCTGGAAATTGCTTGAGTAATGGCGACAAAATGTCATCGACAAAGCGTTTTTCCCGGTCAAAAATATCAACATGTGAATGGGTGACTTCACCATGTACCAGTAAAGGAACTTGATGTTTTTCAAGTTGTTCAATCACTGCATATACTTTACGGATATCACTCACACCATTGTCTGAATTGGTGGTTGCACCTGCGGGATACAGTTTTACCGCATTAACATGTTCAGATTCTTTAATTTTAAGAATTTCATCTGGAGCGGTCTGATCTGTGAAATATAATACCATTCGTGGGTCGAATGCTACACCTTCGGGAACGTGCTGCATGATGCGTTCACGGTAAGCTTCAGCTTCTACAACTGTTTTTACAGGGGGTACAAGGTTCGGCATACAAATCGCACGGGCAAATTGTTTGGCGAGATCGGGAACTGTGCGCTGTAGTGCGAGACCATCTCGCAAATGAGCATGCCAATCATCTGGCTGAACAAGAGTAATCGTTTTCAATGGATTTAAAACTGAGAAATAAAATAGATGATAATCTAAATTGCGCTAAAACCCAATGAAAAGAAGCAACATTAAAAATAACATCTAACTAGACACCCAAGTGCAAGTTATTTGAATTGAAACCAATAGAATGAAAAATAAAAAACCGAATTTCATGGATTGAAATTCGGTTTCTATGCATGTTCAGTCATTGAACTAATTCAGTATTGGGCTAAGTTATGTACCATACTGAAGATCAGAGACTTATTTGTTTTTGCTATCGAGTTGCGGTACAGCAGAACCCTGTGCAATCGACAACAAACCTGCATTGGTATAGATCCCTAATTTTGCACGAGTATCGGTAATATCAAGATTACGCATGGTCAGTTGGCCAATACGATCGGCTGGACTAAAGGTTGAATCACCTTTTTCCATGGTTAAACGTTCAGCTTCATAGGTTAAGTTTGGCGATTCAGTGTTGATGATGGTGTAATCATTACCACGACGCAATTCAAGCGTTACTGTACCTGTAATGGCTTTTGCAACCCATCGTTGTGCAGTTTCACGTAACATCAGTGCTTGAGAATCAAACCAGCGACCTTGATACAATAAACGACCAAGACGTAAACCATTAATACGGTATTGCTCAATGGTATCTTCGTTATGAATACCTGTTACTAAACGCTCATACGCAATATGTAACAAGGCCATGCCTGGTGCTTCATAAATACCACGAGATTTTGCTTCGATGATACGGTTTTCGATTTGGTCAGACATCCCCAAACCATGACGTCCACCAATACGGTTTGCTTCAAGAATAAATTCAACAGGATTTTCAATGCGTTGACCATTTAACGCGACAGGTGTACCTTCTTCAAAAGTAACAGAAACTTCTTCTGCTTTCACGTCAACATCATCTTTCCAGAATGCGACACCCATAATTGGTTCAACAATTTTAATGCCTGCATCAAGATACTCAAGATCTTTGGCTTCGTGTGTTGCACCCAACATGTTTGAATCGGTCGAGTAGGCTTTTTCTTTTGACATTTTATAGTCAAAGCCGTTGTCGATTAAGAATTGTGACATCTCTGCACGACCACCTAATTCATCAATGAATGTTTGGTCGAGCCAAGGCTTATAAATTTTTAAGTTTGGATTGGTTAATAAACCATAGCGGTAGAAACGTTCAATATCGTTGCCTTTATAGGTTGAGCCATCGCCCCAGATGTTAACGTCATCTTCTTTCATGGCAGTTACCAACATGGTACCTGTCACTGCACGACCCAAAGGTGTGGTATTGAAATATGGCATACCACCAGTGCTGATATGGAATGCACCACACTGAATTGCTGCAATACCTTCTAGTGCTAACTGTAAACGGCAGTCGATTAAACGTGCTTTTTCAGCGCCGTAGAGTTCAGCTTTCTTTGGAATGGCATCGTAATCGTCTTCATCAGGCTGACCCAAATTTGCAGTATATGCATAAGGTTGTGCACCTTTTTGTTTCATCCACAATAGGGCTGCTGAAGTGTCCAAGCCACCAGAAAAGGCAATCCCAACTTTTTTGCCTACTGGAACATGCTGCAAGATAGTTGCATTATCAGTCATTGCTAATCCTAACATTTATGAAATAGGCACCATGAATTGGCTGCCTGTAAAATCTTTTAACATTTCATTGTAACATCTTTCTATGACGATTTTTTCCTAAAAAGGCAGCCTTCGGTAAAATTATTAAACGGTATAGCGTTTGCTGAGTCCCCAATCGGCCAAAATTCTACGATAGGTTGTTGATGAACGATCTGCTTCAAAATGTGCTTCCATGGTTAAATCAAGCGGTAATTCTTCAGGTTTCTGCGACTCCACCATGTCTTGGTCCTCGGCAAAAATTTGTGCATTAAAATCGTAAACAGCTTGTAAATCGCCAGTTGTATCAAAATTACGCGTAAGCGGGACAAATAAGCGCGTTTGATTGTGTGACACGGGACAGCAGGCATTTAATATTTTTAAGATACCTTGATTCGGGAAATGTACGGTCAGGATGGCAGAAAAGGGTGGATAAACATCAAATACCCGTTTCCATAAAAAATCGGGTGGTGCCAAATGTTGTAAGCCATGTGGATAATTGCTCACATTACTCACATATTCAGTATGTAGACCATAATCAGTTTTCACTGTGGAATATTTGGGAACAACAGGATTGTCCCGCTCTGCAAAAGCAGTGTGATGTACCCACGCAAAGTGTGCGACATCAATAAAGCCTTCTAGCTGTCTGCCACTGGAACCCGCGATATCGACATAAGGCGGCAAAATTGCTTGATGGCTATCGGCATCCCAAGTGTCTAGGACAGGGAGGTTTGCCGCGGCTTCATCTCGACTGGCGATACTGGTCCACACCAAACCATATTTGATGACAACTGGAAATTGGGTGAGGGAAAATCGATCTGAAATTTTTGTTAAGTCAGGTTGTGCAGGGATCTTGGTACATTTACCCTCGGTGTTGTAATGTAAACCATGATACGGACAGACAATTTCTTCACCCTCAATCCAGCCTTTGGTTAAGGGTACACCGCGATGGGGGCAGATATCACGCACCAGACGAATTACACCACTTTCAGTTTGATACAGCGCCATTTTTACATCCAGTAAGGTGACTTGTTGTGGCTGTGTAGACACATCTTGGACGCGAGCAACGGGGTACCAATGTTGTGCCAGAATTGCCCAGTCGGAAGGGTCAAATTGGCTATAACACGGTTGACCGATGGGTGATGAGGGGGTGAGATTGGTGACTGGAATGGTGTTCATAGTCGTGTACCTGTCTTTTCTTGGATCAAGATCGATGGGTGATATTTACAGATCAATTTCAATCATTGCAGATTTGGCCCGAGAGCAACAAAGCGCGATGAATTGATCTACAGCATTTTTTTCATCTTCAGTTTGTACGGTATCCTGATGGTCAACTTCACCTGTATAAACACGCGTTAGACAAGCACCACACATCCCCATTTCACATGAAAGTGGTACGTTGATGTCGTGTTCAATCAATACTTGTGCAATGGTTCGATCTTCTGGAATGTCAAAACATTGTCCTGTGGAGCTTAATTTCACTGTGAAAATTGTCTGTTGATGATTCACGGTGTGTTGCTGCATAGGCGCGAAGGCTTCTAAATGAATTTGGTCTTGCTGCCAGTTCAATTGCAATGCCGAATCTTGACAATGCAGCATGAATGATTCAGGACCACATAGATAAAGCCTTTGATTGGCTTGGGGTGAATGTAAGCATTCAGGGAGTTGATGACGAGCACTTTGGCCATGCTCACTACAAAGAATGGAGCATTGACCGTATTGAAAACCTTGTAACCAACGTTCAGCAAATGCGACGTGTTGTGGCTGTTTGACATAATAAAACAGCTGGAAGGGTTGTTGCTGTGCTTCAAGGGTTTCCAGCATGGCCAGAATCGGGGTAATTCCAATGCCTGCTGCCATAAAAATATGATGCTGAGCAGGTAATAGAGGAAAGGCTTGACGTGGTAAGGATATTTTTAAAGTTTGTCCTATACGAAGCTGTTCATGAATAAATTTGGATCCACCACGGGAGAGACTTTCTTTTTTAACGCAAATGAGATAACAGGATTGTTGTGGATGACCTGTTAGGGAATACTGCCGCACAATGTTATTCGGCAAATGTACATCAATATGCGCACCAGCTTGCCATTCAGGTAGTTTTTCTCCTGAGGCAGCGACAAGCTTGATGGCAATATTACCTTCACCTTGGCGGCTCATGGCATCGACAATAACATTAAGATGTTGCATTTTAGGAACTCACACAAGCTACAGCACAACCATGTTGGTAGGACATGGCAATTCAATTGAGTATCTTTTTAAATAGCGTTCTTGTCTATTTCAAAGTTTGGTATGTCATGTTCTAAAAAAAAGAACATAAAGCCGCTATCGTAAAAAGAAATTACCGAAGCCTGCTTTTTTCAGACAGCGTCGATAAAAAATCGAACTTCGATCTGCTGGAATATGTGCTTCTAATGATAAATCGAGGGGCAGTCGTTCAGGTTTTTGGCTTTCAACCATCAAACGATCTTCTTCAAATATCTTCAGGTTGTAATCAATAATGGCTTGTTCATCATCTTGCAAATCAAAATTTTTCACCAAAGGTGCAAATAGACGTGTTTGTTTGGCTGAAACTGGGCAAGCCGCATTCATAATGACCATGCGCCCGCCATTGCGAAAATGAATCGTTAATGTGGCAGTAAAAGGAACATGAAGTTCAAAGTGACGTAACCATTTAAAATCGGGCGTGCCTTTAAAATGTTCACTGGCAGGGTAATTTCCTACCGTGCTCCAATAATCAGCTTGAAAGCCATATGCTGTTTCTTGCGGGGTATAGTCTGGCACTTCTTGATTGTCTGGGTCGGCAAAGGTGCCACTATGTACCCATGCAAAATGCGCAACATCTAAAAAGCCCTCGACTTGTCGCCCTGCGAATCCTGAAATATCGACTGCAGGGCAGACTACATGTTGCACATGTTGATCGTCCCAAAGCGGCATATGCGGGATACCGTCTGTATTGGTCGACAATAAGCTGGTCCAAATTAATCCATAACGCTCAACCGCTGGAAAGGTATGTAGATGTAATTTGCTAGGGATATTCTGTTGTGGGCTAGACGGAATATGATTACAACGACCTTCAGAACCAAAGCGTAAACCATGATAAGGGCAGACCACACCTTGACCATCATGTTGTCCTAGACTCAGCGGCACACCACGATGTGGGCAGACATCTCTGGCAACAACAACGGCACCATCTACGCGATAAATCACCAACGGCTCGTCAAGTAAGGTGGCTTTGATCGGTTGTTGTTGAACATCAATACTACGTGCGATGGGATACCAGTAATTTGCCAGAAGCAACCAGTCTTGTTCAGTAAAGCTGCAATGTTCAGGTAATGAAATTGGGTGAATGTGAATGGGTGAATTCATGAAGAATCTGCCTATTTCTCAGTTATTTTAGATTAAGCAATACTATGATTCCAAAAAATCTTTGCGTCTATTACAATGATTTTTACAAGTTGTTCTAATTTTTAGAACGGGAGATATTAATGACAATGCCATTTTCTAGATTTACTGAGTATTTTTTGGTGGTGGCCAAAACAGGCAGTTTACGTAAAGCGGCAGAGCAGCTTTTTATTTCCGTATCGGCAGTGCATCGGCAAATTGTGTTGGCAGAAGAAAGTCTGGGGGTACAATTGTTTGAACGGTTGCCTAGTGGCTTAAAACTGACGTTGGCTGGAGAGCTGCTTTATGCGGATGCATTACGTTGGCAAAAAGACTTTCAACAAACCTGTATCCGTTTCGATGAAATTCAGGGGTTGAATCGTGGTTCGATTGAATTTGGACTTATTTCGGCACTGACAGAAGGGTTCATTATTGAAAGCATTGTGGACATTCAACAGCAATATCCATGGTTGAATTTTAATATTCAAGTTGATGATAGTCATCAGATTGCAGAAAAGATCATGTTGAGTGAACTCGATTTTGGTTTAATTTTAGATCCAGTACAACATAATCATCTGGATGTATTGTCCTTTATTGAAATGCCACTGGGTTTGGTTGTTTCACCAGCACATGCATTGTCCAAACACACGCCGCGATTTATTTTGTCGGATACGCATCAAGAGCGGCATATTGTGGCACAACCGCCATTGATTATTCATGATCGTGTTGATGCGATTTATAAAAAACACCAATTAAATCCACAACAAAGAATTGAATGTAGTGATATTCAAATGATGATTTCATTACTGAAACAAAATTTGGGGGTTGCGATTATGAGTTATTTGGATGTTTATACGTATGTGAAACGACAAGAATTATTTTTTATTCCAATAAAAGAACAACGGATTCAACCTGTTACGGTTGCATTATGTGTTGCATCAAAAAGACAATTATCACGTGCAGCGCAGATTTTTATACAACAAGTGATTTATAAAATGGAAGCCATTAAAAGTCATTTAACACATGATGAATAAGTTTAGCGAAAAATTTATATGATCAAGATGATCTGTAGTTTTTCTTATCAATTTTATTTGCTCATTTTGACAAGATTATCGGCGGTGTTTAAGAGAGACATTAATTTATATGACATCATTTAAGTGATGGTTTATGAATGAAATAAGTTGAGGTGAAAGGCCTTCTTCATTTTAATATCAGTACTTTTAAAATATGAAAATACAAATGTGAATGCTTAAAGTCACAGTACAACTCTTTTTAATTTTCTTTTAAGTTTTAATAAAGAATTGATTCATATGATTGATTTGATACGTTGATCAAAGATTATGGAGAATCAATTCATGCAATCGCAAGTAAGGCCTCAACCCCCTTCAAGAGTCCGTGCAATTTTTAATGTAACAAGCGGCAACTTTCTTGAACAATATGATTTTTTTCTTTTTGGCCTATATGCGAAATTCATTGGTGAAACTTTTTTTCAGTCAGAAAGTGCTTATGCCGCATTAATTAAAACATTTCTCATCTTTGCTGTTAGTTTTTTGATGAGACCGATCGGCGCACTGATATTGGGGCCTTATGTTGACCGAATTGGTCGTCGAAAGGGTTTAATGGTCACCTTAAGTATTATGGCTTTTGGTTCGGTCATTATCGCTTTTACACCAGGTTATAGCACTTTGGGCATCGCGGCGGCGATTCTTATTTTTGTGGGGCGACTTGCACAGGGTTTTTCGGCAGGTGTAGAACTGGGTGGTGTATCGGTCTACCTTGCAGAAATTGCAAAAGATCATAATCGTGGATTTATTACAAGCTGGCAATCGGCCAGTCAACAAGTTGCTGTGATTTTCGCAGCGTTGTTAGGCTTTGCAGTAAATACTTTTTTTACAGAGACTCAAGTGGCGGAATGGGCTTGGCGTATTCCATTTATAGTGGGATGTTTAATTATTCCGCTCATTTTCTTCATGCGTAAGTCTTTACAAGAAACAGATGATTTTGCATCTCGAACGCATCATCCGAGTACTCAACAAATTCTTTCAACGCTTTGGCAGAATTGGAAAATTGTAGTTGCTGGTATGCTGATGGTTGCGACCACGACCACGATGTTCTATTTCATTACCGTTTATACACCGACATATGGTAAAGAGGTTTTACACCTGTCTACAAAAGAAAGTTTGATTGCAACCGTGATGGTGGGGTTAAGCAACTTTATATTTTTACCTATTGGTGGAATGATTTCAGACAAATTTGGTCGTAAGCCAATATTGATTTTAACGTCTTTCTTAATCTTTGTGACTGCTTATCCACTGCTCAATTGGCTAACGCATGATATTAGCTTAACGCATTTACTTATGGCGTTATTGTGGTTATCTATTTTATATAGTTTATACAACGGTTCTATGGTCGTGACATTGACTGAAATTATGCCAAAAGAAGTGAGAACATCGGGTTTTTCGGTGGCCTATAGTTTGGCAACATCATTATTTGGTGGTTTAACACCCGTGATTGCGACATTTATTGTGCAGCAAAGTGGCAGTAAAACGACACCTGCTTTTTGGTTAATGTTTTCGGCATTTTTAAGTTTTTTCACTGTTTTATATGTATTTAAGCAAGTAAAACGTACCCATTTTAAAATTGGTTTCTAGATTTATAAATCTAAAATGAATTGCATCTCTCATTGATACTATTAAAAAAGAGTAAATAGGATCATTGAGAGATTTTTTTAGTTAATTTTTTTCTATAAAAAAAGAGCAGTTAAATAAATAACTGCTCTTTTAAAATTTGGCGGAAGCGGTGAGATTCGAACTCACGGAGGACTCACACCCTCGTCGGTTTTCAAGACCGGTGCATTAAACCGCTCTGCCACGCTTCCATGTGCGTAAGAATACAAAGGTTGCTGCATTTACACAAGAAAAATTTAGAGTGAGTTGTTTTATTTGAATATTGTTTCACCATTATTATAAAGAATCGCTCAAAATTTAAGAGTTTGATTGAGTCCATTGTAATAACTGATGAAGACAGATGGGCAAATTACGTCTGTCTTCTGTACTACGGGTTTAAATCAAGGTGACTGAAAAGATGAATATTTATGAAAGACCTAAATTTTCTCTGAGTGTTTCAAATTCATAGGTATCAGGGAGTAGTCCTCTGGCTTTTAATTCAGGAATAACCAGTTCAATAAATAAATCAAGTTGTTCAGGAATAATGGCAGGCATAATGTTAAAGCCATCTGCTGCATTTTTTTCAATCCATAAACTCAGATCATCGGCAATATCTTTTGCTGTTCCAACAATGACACGATGACCACGTGAGCCTGCTGCAATTGCGGCAAGTTGTCTGATACTAAGATTATCACGTTTTGCCTGTTCAGTGAGTAACTTAACGCGGCTTTGATTTCCTTCGCCAATCGGCACTTCAGGAAGTGGGCCATCAAGAGGATATTGTTTAAGATCGATCCCGAATCGAGCAGAGAGTTGATTCAAGCCATTATCGATATCGACAAATTCATTGAGTTTATTCCATAGTTCTTGAGCATCGGCAAGGCTTTTACCCACGATTGGCATAACCCCAGGCATAATAATGACTTTGTTGGGATCACGCCCAGCTTCAATAACCTTTTGCTTTTGCGAGGCGTAAAAAGTTTGACCTTCTTCAAGTGTAGCAGCCGCAGTAAAAATGACCTCAGCTGTTTTAGCAGCAAGTTTTTGACCATCATTGGATGATCCAGCTTCAATAATAACTGGGCGATGCTGAGGAGATCGACTTATATTCAGTGGGCCTTTGACTTGAAAATGTTCTCCATGATGATTAACTTCATGAATTTTATCATTATCAAAATACTGACCTGATTCTTGATTGGCGATTACGGCATTTTCTTGCCATGCATCCCACAATTTATAAGTCACTTCGAGAAACTCTTCTGCCCGTTGATAGCGTTCAGTATGTGTAGGAATCTCTTGTAAACTAAAATTTTGAGCAACATCTTGAGAGTATGAGGTCACGACATTCCATGCTGCCCGTCCTTTACTAATATGATCCAGAGATGAGAATGCTCGTGCTAAGGTGAATGGATCACTAAACGTTGTTGAGGCGGTTGCGGCTAAACCAATTTTTGTTGTATTTACAGCTAAAGCCGAGAGTAGTGTGAGTGGCTCGAGCCGAGCCATAGTTGAAGGCAATCGATGTACAGATGTAGCCAGAGCATCTCCAACAAAAAATAGATCAAAACGTCCCGTTTCTGCTTTTTGTGCAATTTGAACCAACCAATCAATATCTGTAGGCAAATTTAAATTTTGAGTGAGTCTCCATCCACTAACGTGATGCCCTAAGGGTTGAACAAACAAACCTAAATATAATCTTTTTGACTTATTTTGAGTCATTTTCTTAAACCGAATAACAAATTGATTAAATTATATGTTTTTTAGATTATGATCATATATTTAATATTGATATTTATATCACAAATAAGAATATAAATTAGAATCATAGGATTGCAGTATATAAGGCAATTCTTTTTATCATGTAGTCATATAAATATATAATTATAATATATAAGCAAGAAATCCTAATAAGATATTATAGGGAAAATCAAAATCTTTATACTATATTTAGATAAAATTTAGAGTAAATTCAGATGATGGGGCATCTTTATGCAATATGTTTTGGAAAGAGTGGGTATTGATGATGCTGAACAATATCGTCAATTAGTCTTTGATGCGTATCAACAAATTCGTGATTTAAATTTAAATTTTGATGCAGCTCATATCGATTTAGAGAAAGCGCAATGGCACTTATCACAGCATTTGGTTTATGGCTATTATGAAAATCAAAAACTTATTGGTACGGTAACATTAAGAACGCCATGGAGTTTATTACCAGGACCTTTTCAACTCCCACATTTGGGTAATTTTGCAGTGCATCCAAATTTTCAGGGCAAAGGCTTGAGTCGAAAAATTCTTCAACAACTTGAGCAACAGATTTTACTTGAACAGTTCAATGTGCCTGCATATTCATTAGGTACAGCATCTAATCATCCATGGTTAATTGAAATGTATGAAAGATGGGGATTTCGGGCAGTTCTGGAAAAAGATTTAGGTAAAGGGCATATTACGGTTTTTATGGTTAAAGTACTTGATAATGCTAGATTTAATGAATGGAATTCAAAGTTTGAGGTAATTCAAAATGAAAAGTAAATTATTTATTTCAACCCTTTTAGTTGCAGGTTTAGTTTCAGGTTGTTCAAATCAACAATCAGAAAACGAACGAGTACTGAGAATTGGGGCGACAGGAACAAGTTATCCAAGTGCTTATAAGGATAATGGACATTTAGTCGGATTTGATGTGGAAGTTGCTGAGGCAGTTGCTAAAAACTTGAATTATAAAATTGAGTGGGTAAATTCTGATTTTTCGGGACTGATGGGGCAGCTTGAAGGCAAAAAGCTAGATACCATTTCAAATGTTGTTGCAATTACACCCGAACGGGAAAAGAAATATCTGTTTACTCAACCTTATGCTTTTTATAGTACACGTATAGTGACGCAAAAAGATAATCTACAATATAAAACCCTTGATGATTTAAAAGGTAAAACAATTGCTGGCGTGCTTGGCTCAAATAATGTCAATGTTTTGAAGGACGTATTTGGTGATACTATTAAAATTCGTACTTATGAAACTCGAGATGCAGCATCGAGTGATGTTTTAGCGAAACGTGTAGATGGTTATGTCAATTCTGGTCCAATATTAAGTGCAGAGATTAAGAATAAAAGTCTACCTTTAAAGTTCGTCGGTAAACCGTTGCAAGTCCAAAATGTTGGTTTTCCTTTTAATAATGACGAACGAGGGAAAAAACTCCAGAAAGAGTTTGATCAGGAAATCCAAACGCTACAAAAAAATGGCAGTTTAAAGGCGCTTTCTGAGAAGTATTTTGGCGAAGATATTACAGACAAAGCAGCGGTTGAACATGTTGAATAAATCATAAGTTATTAAAACTCCATATTGAACGACTGAAGTAGGCATTATTATGCATTTAGAATGGGAATATATTATTTCGATAATCCCTAAGATTCTGTATTATTTACCTATTACAATTTTACTGGCAGTTGTTTCAATGCTACTTGCCAGTGTTTTTGGATTAATTTTAGCATTGGCTAGACAAGCCAAAATCCCTATAATTAGCCAAATTATTGTGGTGTATGTTTCATTATTTAGAAGTTTACCGTCTTTAGTGTTACTCTTTATTATTTATTGGGGTATACCACAATTATTTAGTGCATTATCTGGTATGAGCGCAATGAGCGCTGCAATTATTGGATTTAGTATAAAAAATTCAGCATATATGGCTGAAATTTTTAGAGCCAGTTTTAAGTCGGTCGATCCTTCACAATTAGAAGCCGGTCTTTCCATTGGCATGACAAAGACTCAAGTTTATTCACGTATTATCTTACCTCAAGCCTTTCTTAATGCTCTACCTGCAACGGGAAATACCTTTATTTCTTTAATTAAAGATACTTCGGTTGCATTCTCGCTTGGGGTGACTGAGATATTTGCTCAAGCAAAAATGATTGCAGCAGATTCATTTCGTTATTTTGAAACTTTTGTCGTAGTTGGGTTAATTTACTGGGTTTTAGTGGTTTCATATTCTTATTTACAAGCGTATTTAGAGCGTAAGTTAAGCCGTTCTTTGCAGAGATCATAAGGGATAAGTGGGATGATTGAGATTAAAAATCTGCATAAAAGATTTGGTAATAAAATTGTTCTCAGAGATATTAGTTTGCAAATTGAGAATAGTGAAGTTGTTGCCATTATTGGTCCATCAGGTTCAGGTAAATCGACACTTTTAAGATGTTTAAATTTGCTTGAACAACCTCAATCTGGCAGCATTCAAATTGGGACAGTTTCGCTTGATTATGCTCATTATAATCAGCAACAGGTGTATAGTTTACGCCGTCAATCGGCAATGGTATTTCAAAACTATAGTTTATTCCGAAATAAAACTGCTTTAGAAAATGTATCTGAAGTACTGACGACAGTAAAGAAAATCGATAAGAAGCTGGCGCAGATAAAAGCACTTGAATATTTGGCAAGTGTTGGCATGGATGAATTTGCACATCAGTATCCCGTTACGCTTTCTGGTGGGCAGCAACAACGTGTTGGCATTGCGCGAGCAATGGCAGTGAATCCTGAAGTTATTTTGTTTGATGAGCCGACTTCGGCACTAGACCCTGAGCGTGTTCATGAGGTACTACAGGTGATTAAGCAACTGGCAGTTCAAAAAACCACCATGATTATTGTCACACATGAAATGCAGTTTGCTCGGGATGTTGCTGATCGTATTATTTTTATGGCAGATGGGGACATTATTGAGCAGGGTACACCTACACAGATTTTTGATTTATCGACTCATCCACAGACACAAAAGTTTTTAAGGAAAATGGTGCATGCCAATCCGACGGAATTGACCAATGAGGCATATCATTAACTCATGCAAGAACAGGATCTTACCAGACAGTTAGCGCATCTTATTGTTTATCAGGCAGTGGATGAGGATGCAAGAGTACATGCTCGACAAGGAATAATCGATTTCTTTGCAGTAACTTATCCTGTTATCAAGGAACTGATTCCAGATTCGTCATGGCATGCGATTCGTCAAGTTTATGCAGATAACACGCTATCAAATTTAGCGCTTAAGCTAGGTTATGCTGGTCATGCACTCGACTTCGACGATTTTCATGCAGATTTTAGAGGGCATCCCTCTGTGGTCATACTACCTGTATTGTTTGCTTTACTTGATGAGCAAGCATATACATTTGATCATTTTTTAGATGCATATTGTATTGGCGTAGAAGTTTCAGGTCGTTTGGGATTAGCAATCAGTCAGCAGCATTACTTAAAAGGATTTCATTCAACGGCGACGCTGGGTATCGTGGCATCCACTGCTGCAATGGCACGATTTTGTCGTTTTGATGAAGATCAGGTGTGTAATGCAATTGGCTTGGCTTGTACATTGTCCAGTGGACTGCGTTCCCAATTTGGTTCTGCAATTAAGCCGCTACATGTGGGTTTTACGTGTCAAAGAGTGATTGAAATTTATAGACTTGTTCAGTCTGAGGTTTGTGGTCAGTCTAAAGGTGTACTAGATAATTTTCTCAAAGCCTATAGTGACTTAGATCGAATTGTTCCTGAACATCTTATTCGTCATTGGGGCAATCCTTTTCGTATTGTATCACCAAGTTTGGAGTTTAAACCTTATGCTTCATGTTCGGGTACACATACGACCATTGACGTTGTTAAAAAATTAA
Source organism: Acinetobacter sp. (assembly GCA_047605045.1). Lineage (GTDB taxonomy): Bacteria > Pseudomonadota > Gammaproteobacteria > Pseudomonadales > Moraxellaceae > Acinetobacter. Next base: position 20,499 of record JASGGM010000015.1, read on the forward strand.
AACATGAATGGTTAAATACGGGCCAGTCCATTGATGATTTGCTTTCGATTATAGATAAAATAGAATTAAT
>JASGGM010000016.1:0-20519 GCA_047605045.1 Acinetobacter sp.
GGTGAGATAGCATCAGATTAATCCCAATAAAACCAAGCAAATCATTTAAAGCCTATACATATCATAACTATATGTAAAATATATATTTTTTAAAAAAAATTATTTTTCTTCATTATTTTGTCAACCAATTTACCATTCTGCACGTTATATAGGGTACAAGGTCTGTAGCAACCGAAGTGGTTTTGCATGGCATCTACAAAATTCTTCGGTGACCTTGGTAGCAATACGTGATGTTCCTCGGGAATGTGATAACAATACCCCGTTGTATGTACCTTAAGCCAACGATTTTCTCACTCGAATCGTTGGCTTTATTTTTATTTCAATGTTTTATTTCAGTAGAGTTGCTTCAATGTGCATCGCACGTTGCCAAGAATCCAATTGCTGCAAACGATTTAAATACTGCTCAATATTTAAATACTTTCCTTTGATATTCAATGCCTCGACAACACCAAATACCACAAAACCCAACATAAAATCTGCCCCTGTTAAACGCTCGGCAAGCAGAAATGTTTTATCACTTAAATAATCATCCAGATAAGAAAACACTTTTTTAAACTCAGTTTCCGCATAGCCATCTAAAAATTTAAATTGCGTGCCCTGTCGTTGTTCTATGCCGTTAAACATTTTCAGCAAATACGGCACCATTGCTGAACTTTCAGAAAAATGTATCCATTGTAAATAATCAAGATACGCATCATCCAGAGGGTCTGGTGCCAGATGTGGTGCAAATTTTTGAATCAAAATTTCAACAATAGCACCAGATTCAACAATTACTTTTCCATTCAGTTCCAGCACTGGTGATTTACCTAAAGGATGAACATGTTTTAAATCCTCAGGGGCAAGCCGCGTGCTTTTATCTCTTAAATAACTTTTTAATTCATAAGGTTGCTGAATTTCTTCCAACAACCACAAAATACGTAACGAACGAGAGGCATTTAAATGATGTAATTTAATTGTCATGAAATATTTTCCTTTTAAGGTTGAGTAATTGACAACTTTTCAATGATTGTATATTTTAACTAGACGACTGGTCTACTAATTTAAGTATTGTGTATAGGTAATTGCATGGTGACGCTTCAAGCAAAAAAATCGGAAGAAAAACGACTGCATATTCTCGACAGTGGCTTTCAACTGGTGTTGCACAAAGGTTTTGCAGGTGTTGGTCTACAAGAAATCTTGAAGAACTGTGGCGTACCGAAAGGTTCTTTTTATCATTATTTTGAGTCGAAAGAAGCTTTTGGTTGTGCTTTGTTACACAATTACATTACAGATTATCAACATCGTTTAAATCTAATTTGGGATAACAATGATGCTGCACAAACCAAAATTCTGCATTATTTTAACTTATGGATTGAGGATGATACCTTCGCCGATGGATGGGCTAAGCGTTGCTTAATTGTTAAATTAGCAGCTGAAGTTTCTGATTTATCTGAAGAAATGCGTTTAATTATGGATACAGGTGTTAAATGCTTAATAGAACGCCTTGCATTACTGATTCGTCAAGGCGAGCAAGATGGTTCGGTTTACATACAAGCCGATACCAATGCCGATGCCATCGCACAAGTGCTCTACCAAATGTGGCTCGGTGCTGCCCTACTGTCGAAGTTACAACAAGATAAAACACCAATGCATCAGGCCTTACAAGCCACTAAATTCATGCTCAACAAAAAGTCATAAACCAATTTAAAAGCAAAAGGATACCTTAGAATGAAAGTTTTAATTGTACTCACATCACACGATCAACTTGGAAACACAGGCCACAAAACGGGTTTCTGGTTAGAAGAATTTACTGCACCCTACTATGTATTTAAAGATGCAGGTGCAGATATCACCTTAGCATCACCGCAAGGTGGTCAACCGCCATTAGATCCAAAAAGTGATGAACCCGATTTTCAAACCGATTCAACCCGTCGCTTTGCCAAGGACAGCGATGCACAACAACATTTGGCCAACACTGTTGTTTTAGATACAGTTCAAGCCGATGATTTTGATGCTGTTTTCTATCCAGGCGGTCATGGCCCATTGTGGGATCTGGTCGACAATCCAAAATCTATCGATCTCATCCAACAATTTGATCGTGCCAACAAACCTGTTGGCTTGGTTTGCCATGCACCTGCTGCCTTGAAAAATGTCAAAGCTGAAAATGGCGAAGCTTTTGTGAAAGCTAAAAAAGTCACTGGTTTTTCAAACAGTGAAGAAGCAGCCGTACAACTCAGTGACGTTGTGCCATTTTTAATTGAAGATGAATTTAAAGCACAAGGTGCCGATTACCAAAAAGGCAACGATTGGCATCCATTTGTAGTGGTGGAGGGTCACTTAGTGACTGGACAAAACCCTGCCAGCTCAGAAGATGTTGCCAAACACCTATTACACCTTATTCAAGCTTAATGGAAGCAAGCTCATGTCAAAAACTGAATTAAGTCAAATTGTTGAACAACTTCGTCAAGCCCATATTCAAGCGGGTGCGCCCAGCATTGAATTACGTATTGACCGTTTAGAACGTACCAAAAAACTATTACTCGAACACAAAGATGCACTGATACAGGCCATTGATGACGACTTTGGACATCGCAGTCACTACCAAACTTTAGCATCTGATATTCTAGCAACCGTAAGCGCCATTGAAGATGCCAAAGCACATGTTGCTGAATGGGTGCAATCAGAACGTGTTGCTGCGCCAAACGAAGGCATGAAAACCGAAATTCAATATCAGCCATTAGGCGTCGTAGGCATTATTAGCCCATGGAATTTCCCTTTAAACTTGGCATTTTGCCCATTGGCAGGCGTATTTGCAGCAGGAAATCGTGCATTACTGAAACCCTCTGAGCTTACCCCGAAAACCAGTGCATTGTTGGCCGAACTAGTGCCGCAATATTTCGATGCCACTGAATTGCAAGTCATTACGGGCGATGCTGAAGTTGGAGCGGCATTTAGTGCCTTGCCATTTGACCATTTAGTTTTTACAGGCAGTACGGCTGTTGGTCGTCACGTTATGCGAGCCGCAGCCGAAAACCTTGTTCCTGTCACGCTAGAACTAGGTGGAAAGTCTCCTGCTGTCATTTGCGATGATTTTGACTTAAAAACGGCGGTAGAACGCGTATTAACCATTAAAACCTTCAATGCGGGTCAAATCTGTATTTCACCAGATTATGTGTTGTTGCCTGAAACACAACGTGATGCATTTGTTGAACATGCAAAAACATTTACTCACAGCATTTTCCCAAACTATTTCGACAATGATGATTTCACTGCCATTATCAGCGAACGTCATTTCCAACGCTTGGTTGGCCTGTTAGAAGATGCAAAGGCCAAAGGTGCAACGGTGATCACACTCAATACAGAGGGTGTAATTGCAGATCCACATGCGCGCAAAATTGCCCCAACGCTGGTGCTTGATGTCACAGACGATATGTTAATTATGCAGGAAGAAATTTTTGGTCCGCTATTGCCAATTAAAACCTATCAAACGCTCGATCAAGCCATTGCTTATATCAATGCACACCCTCGCCCATTAGCAGCCTATTTCTTTAGCGATGTGGAAACGGTACAACAGCAGTTTGCAACACAAACGACATCGGGTGCATTGGTGATTAATGATGTCATGACCCATGTTCTGGTAGAAACACTCCCATTTGGTGGCGTAGGTGCTTCGGGCATCGGGGCTTATCACGGCATACATGGTTTCCGCCGTTTTAGTCATGCCAAGGCCGTTGTGGTGCAAAGTAAAGATGGTGAATCTAACCTACGTTTACGCGCACCGTATCAAGAAAAATTTGCCGCCTTGCAAGAAATCTTTCAGTAATCTTAGGACAATCATCATGATGAAAGCTGTTATTCACACGCAATTTGGTGAACCCGAAGACGTATTATTTGTAGATGAACAACCAATTCCACAACCATCTGCCGATGAAATTCGCGTCAAAACCATTCTGGCGCCGATTCATAATCATGATATCTGGACAGTTCGGGGACGCTACGGTTACAAACCGAGCTTCCCTGCCATTGGTGGTAGTGAAGCGGTGGGTATTGTCGATGCCGTAGGTGAAAATGTCAGTCATGTTCAAGTGGGGCAACGCGTGGCTATCGCTTCCGCACATGGCACTTGGGCCCAATATTTTGTTGCGCCTGCACGTATGGTGATTCCAATTCCAGATACCATTGCCGACGAATTGGCCGCACAGTTAATTGCCATGCCACTCAGTTCTTTAATGTTATTGGACTTTTTGGAAATTCAGACAGGCGAATGGCTCATTCAAAATGCGGCAAGTGGTGCGGTGGGTAAAACCTTGGCCATGCTGGCACAAAATCGTGGTGTGCATACCATCAGTTTGGTCCGCCGTGATGATGCCATTGCCGAACTACAGCAACTGGGTATTCAGCATGTGGTTTCGACAGCCCAAAGCGACTGGAAAGATCAAGTCAAAGCCATTGTGGGAGACGCTTCAATTTCAAGCGCTGTCGATTCGATTGGCGGTACAGCCAGCACAGATTTGGTCGAACTGTTAGGTGAGAATGGTACATTGGTATCTTTCGGCACCATGAAAGGCGAACCAATGCAAATCCCATCGGGTGATGTAATTTTCAAACAAATTGTGATTAAGGGTTTCTGGGGCAGTAAAGTCAGTAAGAATATGACCGTTGAACATAAACTGCGTTTGATTGGTGAATTACTACAAGCAGCTGCACAAAATAAATTGCAATTGCCTATTGAAGGAACTTTTGAATTTTCCGAGATTAAAGACGCCGTACAAGCCAGCTTAAAAACAGGTAAAGTCGGTAAAGTGCTGTTACGTGCTTAACCGAATGACACTGTGTTAAAACAGGATAACGACGGTTATCCTGTTTTTTTATGACTCATCAAAATGAAATGTCGGCTCACAGAGAATAGGAAAGTTTACAGAATTGGCAATCATACATTCATGATGTGCGTCTTCATGTAGTTTCTGTGCCAATTGCAAATCATTGCCCTGCCTTAAAACAATATTGGGTCTTAAAATAATCTGGGTAATGTGCCCACGTTTGCTCGGATGTGCGTCATCCATAGAGCCAATCGCATCATCTTCATAACTTAACACCTGAATCTGATTGACCGCGCATAAATGCAAATACCATAATTTATGGCATGCAGAGGCCGAAGCAACCAATAAATCTTCTGGATTCCAGCGATTAGCATCCCCTCGATAAGCAGGATCAGCTGAACCTACAATCGATGGTTTATTGGGATGTTGTACCTCAAAATCACGTTTATAGGCACGGTACTCTGACGTGCCAGTTCCTGTATTACCTAACCATTGTACTTTCAGTGAATAATGATGAATTGCCATATTCTTTCTCTATTTTGAATGACTCAACCATTTAATTTTTAACACCCCATGTGAATAATCTACGGCATCTACAGGCGTGTTTCCACCCAAACAACGCCATTTACAGTCCTAATTATGCTAAGTTATTCATGTTTCTTTTGGCATGACGACAAACCTTATGGCTGTACATTTTCTGCATACTTCCGACTGGCACTTGGGGCAGTTTTTTTACAATCATTCACGTCACTATGAACACCAACAATTTCTAGCATGGCTATTACAACAAATTCAGCAAAAACAACCCGATGCCTTGCTTATTGCAGGCGATATTTTTGATGTTATCAATCCATCATCACAAGCACAAAAGCAACTGTACCAATTTCTAGCCGATGCCCATGAACAGGCACCCCACATGCAAACCTTAATGATTGCAGGCAATCATGATTCAGGTTATCGCATTGAACAGGTCGAACCTTTACTGGAAAAATATAATGCCAAAGCCGTTGGTATCGTACATTGGAAAGAAGATAAAACCCTCGACATCGATAGATTATTACAACCCATTTATAACAGTGAGCAACAGGTTGTGGCGTGGTGTCTAACACTACCTTTTCTACGTCCTGCCGAAATTACAGGGTTTAATGAACATACCTTAGATCGTCAGTCCGCAATTGAGTATTTGCATCAACAGCTGATTCAGGAAGCTCAAGCACGTAAAACCGCCAATCAGGCCCTCATCATCATGTCGCATGCGCATATGCAAGGTGGGGAAACATCCGACTCAGAACGTCCAATTATTGTCGGTCATGAAGAGGCCCTATCCACCGATTTATTTTCCAGTGATATTGATTATGTGGCATTGGGGCATCTGCATAAACCACAAAAAGTTCAGCATGAACATATTCGTTACAGCGGCTCACCTATTCCCTTATCCTTCAGTGAAATCAACTATAAACATCAAGTTCTTGACGTCGTTTTAGATCCCAGTCGGCCAGAACATGCCCGTTGTTATTTTGAAGTATTAGCCATTCCGCGCAGTATTCATTTACATCGTATTACGGGTGAACTAAAAGAAGTCCTGCAACAGCTACAACAACTGCCACAAGGTGAAATTGCCGAGATTGATCACCGTGATTTTGTCGATATTGAATATTTTAGCCGTACCCCACCGCCATTAGATTTACGCCAACAAATCGAACAGATGCTTCCACCCAATCGTTATCGACTGGTACGCATTGTGCGACAACATTTGGCACAGACAAACGATGGCAATACAGCATCAAAAATAGATTTAGAACCACCAACACCCGAAAAACTTTTTCAACAATTATGGGCCAATATGGGTTATGAACCCAATGCACAAGTGGAGCAAGATTTTTTATTGCTAATGCAACAGGCACAGCAAGTACAGGGTGAGGAATAAGCATGAAGATTTTAAGGCTGCGTTTACAAAATTTAGCCTCACTCGCAGGTGAACATGACATTAATTTTGAAAGTGCCCCGCTCGCACATGCGGGTCTGATTGCCATCACAGGTAAAACAGGTGCAGGAAAATCGACGTTGCTCGATGCCATGTGTTTGGCATTATTCGACCAGATTCCGCGTTTAAATGGTGCCGTCGGAACATTGCAAGACCCCAGTGGACAAGGCATTGCAGTCAAAGATTCAAAGAATATTTTACGGCGTGGTTGTGTTTCAGGTTATGCCGAACTGGAATTTTTGGCTCTGGATCACAAACGTTATGTGGCCCGTTGGGACATTCGCCGAGCCAGAAATAAAGTCGATGGTAATTTAAAAGTGGAACGTGCCGTGACCTGTTTAGAGGATGGTCGGGTACTGACACAAAAAATTTCGGAATGCACGCCGTGTATTCAGCACTTGATTGGCCTGAGTTTCGAGCAATTTACCCGTGCTGTATTGCTGGCACAGTCGGAAGTGGGTGCCTTTTTAAAAGCCAAAGACCAAGACCGAGCGGACTTACTGGAATATCTGACCAATTCCAATATTTTTAGTCTGGTGAGTAAAACTGCCTTTGAAAAAACCAAAGACATTCGCCTACAACGAGAACGACTCAATGAGCGATTGGGGCATATCGATTTACGCAGTGAAGAAGAGATTCAACGCTTAAAAGATGATTTGGTACAGCAGCAACAGCTGTGTGAAACACTGCAACAACAGCAAAAGCTGGCAGAACAACACGTGCAATGGCATCAGACTGCGCAAACATTACAAAAGCAGCAACTTGAAAAGCAGCAACTTTTACAACAACACATCCTTGCCGAGCAACAGTTGCAACCGCAACAGCTGCAATTACAACAGCTTGAGATTTTGAATACCATTCGTTCCAGTGTCGAACAACAACAGGATATTGAACAACAAATACGCCGTATCGAGCCCAATTTAGTTCAGCAGAAACAGCATTTCGAACAACTTGAACAACAATTCCTACAGCAACAACAGCAATTTCGGAACGCCGAACAGCAACTTGCTCAAGAAAATGAATTTCAACAGAAAATTCATGCAGATATCGAACAAGCTGAACAGTATGTGATAGAACGGGAAACCCTGATTCATCAATATCGGGAAGCTGAACGAAAATGCCAGACCCTGCAACAGCAGCAAGTACCATTACAAACGACTATCCAGCAACAGCAGCAGCAGCTTCAAAAACTTGAACAACAGCAACAGCATATTCTTCAGCAACTCGTCACTTGTGAAGATGTGCAATCATTCGATGCTGAACCGCAATCCAGTATCCGTCAGCTACAACATATTATTCAGCTCAAACAACGAATTGAACAATTATTCCCAAATTTAAAGCATGATGATGTTGCACAGCTAACAAACCAAGTGAATCAGCTCCAGACCGAGCAACAACCCTTGCTTGCACAATTCACCAATCAACAGGCGCTCCAAGTCCATATTCAAACCAATCAGCAGCAACGAGAGCAACTGTTACAACAATTATCAATCGCTGAACACTGCACTAGCCTGCTTGAACATTATCAAGGCCATCAACAGCACATAACGACCTTAACGCAAAAAAATTTACTGATACAACAGCAACAGCAGTATGCTCACGAACAACTGCAACAGCACCATGCCCAATACCAACAACAAAAAACCATGCGTGAACAACTGCAACACACCTTGCAACAACAACGTCTGATTTTCTCGAAAGATGTCGAACAATTACGGGCGAATCTAAAACCGAATGAAGCCTGTGTGGTCTGTGGCAGCCATGAGCATCCTTTTGTGCAACATCAGGATTTAGTTGAAAAATCACTGTTACACGTTCAAGAGCAACAGGAACAACAAGCCTTGGCACAAGAGCAAGATTGCTTTGAACAATGGCAAAAACAGCAACAACATACCCAACAACTCAGCAGTGAATTGCAGTACCTACAACAACAATTGGCGCAACATCAGCAGCAAAGCCAAACCCTCCAACAGCAATTACAGGAAAAAAGTGGCACAATCGGCTGGTCTATCAATTTTCAACAAGATATACAAGCACAATTGCAACAGCACCATAGCAAAATCAATCAACAAAAACAGAAGCTTGAACAAAAGATAGCACAACAACAGCAGACACTGGCACACTGGCAAACACTGGAAAAACAGCTTCAAACGACCGAACAACAACTGGAATTGCTTCAACAATGGCACAGTGCACATCTACCCATTGTGCAAGCTTTGCCTAAACAGTTACACCAGACATGGCAACAACACACTACCGACACGGCAAAACAACTGATTGAAAAAATTCAACGACGTAGCCAACTCATTCAGCAACAAAAACAGGTGCAGGAACAACAACAGCTTGTACAACAACAATTACAACCGCTGTTGCACAATCAACAACATGTACAAAAGATGATGGATGACTTACAACAAGAATTGCAACGCATTCAGAAAAATGGCGACATGCTCAAACAAAGAGTCCTACAGCTCACTCGCCCACATTGCCCAACGCCATTTGACCAAGCGAAGTTGTGGCTGAATACGCTCAAACAACAAAAACTAAATGCTGAACAGGATTTTTCAAAGCAAAAACAGTTATTTGATGTCAGCTTGCAACAATACCAACAGGAACAGCAGAACATTCAGCAATTGCAAGGTTCTCTACAACATTTGCAGCAACAAGCCGAACAATGCCTGAAAAAAGTCACACAATGGCAGCAGCAGCATCCTGAATTTACAACCGATGTTATGCTTCATTTGCTCAAAATTGACATAGCCACCCAACAACACATGCGTCAGCATCTGCAACAACAAGCACAAGCGGTGCAGATTGCACAGGCAAATCTCAACAGTATTGAGGCACAATTACAGCAGCATTCTCTACAACAACCCGACTTGGATTTGAATGCATTACAACAACGCCTTGCGGATTTAAACACGCAACAGCAACGCACTAGCGCATCACGAGATGAACTGAAATTACAGTTGCAATTGCATCAAGAAAAAATTGTGGAACAACAAAAGTTTGCCAATCAAATTGTGCAAATTCAGCAGGAAGAATACCGTTGGAGTCGTATTTCAGATTTAATTGGCAGTGCAGATGGTGCAAAATTCAAGAAGATTGCACAAGAACACCATTTGGATATCTTGGTTGAATATGCCAATCAGCAACTCCAGCCCCTTGCACCCCGCTATCAACTACAACGCATTCCTCACAGTTTAGGTCTCGCGATTATCGATCAAGAGATGAACAGTGAAATTCGCCCTGTACTTTCACTTTCTGGTGGTGAAACTTTTCTGGTCTCACTGGCATTGGCATTGGCAATTGCCAATATGGCCTCGAATGCCATGAAATTAGAGTCATTATTTATTGATGAAGGGTTTGGTACACTAGACCCTGCGTCATTGCACATGGTTATGGATGCTTTAGATCGTTTGCAAAGTCAAGGTCGTAAAGTGGTACTGATATCACATATCCAAGATATGCACGAGCGTATTCCGGTGCAAATTCAAGTCAAGCCGCTGGGTTCAGGTGCAAGTACCGTGCAAGTGGTTGGTTAAGTTAATGCTGTCGGTAACCGCTCACAGCATCACCTGCATCGGGTTTTAGCTTCCAACTGTCAATCATGGACAATAAAGAGAATAATGCAATCAACACAAACGCCCAGTGAAAATCAGGCAATGTCGCTTCGGTTGACCCTGAAAAATGCATCATGGCACGTAAAATTAATGCGGCAAGTGCAATTCCCATCCCCATACTCATTTGAAATGACAAACTAAATAATGTCGCTGCCGATTGTTTATCTTCAGGGCGAGTATCTGCAAAGCTAATGGAGTTATAGCAAGTAAATTGCATAGAGCGGCTTAATCCACCAATAAACATCAGCAACATCATCACCCAATACGGCGTTTGTGGCGTAAACAAAGCACAACTGGCTAGACTAAATGCACCAATCGCACCATTGACCAGTAAGATTTTCTTAAAACCAAACTGGCGCATCATCGCAGTTGTAAAGGGCTTCATTGCAAGGTTGCCTGCAAAAACAGTCAACACCAACACCCCAGCGGAAAAAGCGGATAGCCCAAAAGCGATTTGAAACATCAACGGCAATAAAAACGGTATCGTACTAATCGCAATACGGAAAATTGAACCGCCGACCACACTCACCGCATAGGTTTGTTGCTGCATCGCATTGAAACGTAATAATGGTTTTTCCCGACTTTGCATATATCGCACAGACGCCAAAAACAATCCAATGCCTAATCCAACCAAGACCAATGATGCCTGAAAATGCACGGGGTCTTGTCCAATTTGCTCCATACCATACATTAACGATGCACATGCACTGGCCAGCAATAAAAACCCGATCCAGTCAAACTGCCCAATTTCCTCATTTTTCAGATCTTCAATCAGTATAAAACTCGCCACAACACCCACAATACCGAAAGGAACATTCAGATAAAAAATCCATGCCCAATCGAAGTGTGTAACAATCAATCCGCCCAAAGGTGGACCTAAAATCGGTGCAACCAATCCAGGCCAAGTAATATAAGCCATTGCCTGTACCAATTGCTTTTTCGGCGTCGAACGAATCACCACCAAGCGTCCAACAGGTACCATCATTGCACCGCCAATCCCTTGTAAGACGCGGGCAATCACAAAAGTAGTGAGATTCTGACTTAAACCACATAGCACCGAAGCCAACGTAAAAATCACAATCGCCGATACAAAAATTTTTCTTGCGCCCCAACGGTCTGCCATCCAGCCACTGATCGGAATAAATATCGCTACTGCAAGTAAATAAGCGCTAATACCAATATTTAAATCAATCGCGGTAACCTGAAATGTTTGCGCAATAGCAGGCAATGCTGTCGTAATAATCGTTGCATCCAAATTTTCCATGAAAAATGTGATCGCAACCAAAAGTGCCGTCCATTTTGTTGTGGTTTGTGTTTCCGTCACGCCCTGCCCTCAATACCTTTTTTGTCATTTATGCTGCGAAGATGATCAGTGTATATGGTTTTCATGGAGAGGATGAGGATTCCTTCGCACATGACTGTTGATTATCACGTTTAGTGATTGCTACCTTTACTGATGGTCATGTTTAGAATAATCGCGTGCACCAAACAATGCAGTCCCCACCCGCACCATGGTTGAACCTGCTGTAATCGCTGCATCTAAATCCCCCGACATCCCCATACTTAAAGTGTCCCAATCTTGTGGGCGAGCATGATGTATTTGTACAGTATCGAACAGATTTTTGGCATCAACAAAAGCTTCTGGATGGTTTGGCGATGGAATAACCATCAAGCCACGCAAACGTAAATTGGGCAATTGACTGATCTGCTGTACCAACCCTGCAACTTCATGTGGTGCGCAACCATCTTTGGAATCCTGACCATCAATATTCACTTGCAGGCAAATATTCAGAGCAGACAATTTCTCAGGGCGTTGTGCAGATAAACGCTCAGCAATAATCAAACGATCAACACCATGTACCCATGTAAATTTCTCTGCAAGATGCTTGGTTTTATTACGTTGCACATGCCCAATAAAATGCCATTCAATGCTTAAATCTTGTAAGTCTTCAATTTTCTGTAAAGCTTCTTGCAAATAATTTTCACCAAATGCACGTTGCCCTGTTTCATACATTGCTGCTAGTGCTGCACTTGGGTGCGTTTTAGAGACAGCCAACAGTTGCACGCTCTCCACTGGACGTGCAACTTTGCTACACGCCTGTTCAATATGCTGCAAAACAGCTTGGCGAGATAGTTCGAATTGGTTCATAAACGCTCACTCTGGAAAATTTTTAAGATTTACAATGGAAAAGATTGGTTTGCAGTTTTGAAAGTCGGTATTATTTTACAAAAATAATGCCATATACAACATATTATTGGGGATTCAATGGAAATTAGAGAACTACTGGCTTTCTCGGCAAAAAATAGCGCATCAGATTTACATCTATCGGCAGGCTTACCACCCATGATACGTATCGATGGCGAAGTCAGGCGTATCAACTTACCCCCCTTAGAACATGAAGATGTTCAAAAGTTAATATACAGTGTGATGAATGACAAACAACGCCAACAATATAATGAAAACTTAGAAACAGATTTCTCATTCGATGTTGCAGGTATCGCACGTTTTCGTGTCAATGCATTCAATCAGAATCGTGGTGCTGGTGCAGTCTTCCGAACCATTCCCTCAAAAATTTTAAGCATGGATGACTTAGCACTAGGTAACACGTTTAAAGAGATTTGCGATCTTCCACGAGGCTTAATTCTTGTCACTGGGCCAACGGGCTCAGGTAAATCGACCACACTGACCGCAATGCTAGACTACATCAACGAACAACGCTATGAACATATTCTGACCATTGAAGATCCCATCGAATATGTCCATCAATCAAAAAAATGTTTAATTAATCAACGCGAAGTTCATCGCGATACTCACAGCTTTAGCGAAGCATTAAGATCGGCCTTACGTGAAGATCCAGACATTATTCTTGTTGGAGAAATGCGGGATGTAGAAACGATTCGTCTTGCACTCACAGCAGCAGAAACAGGTCACTTGGTTTTTGGAACACTGCATACAACATCGGCAGCAAAAACCATTGACCGTATTATCGATGTTTTCCCAGCAGAAGAAAAAGACATGGTACGTGCCATGCTCTCCGAGTCATTACAAGCTGTCATTGCACAGGTTCTGTTAAAAAAAATTGGAGGTGGACGTGTGGCCGCACATGAAATTATGCTCGGGATTCCCGCTATACGGAATCTGATTCGTGAAAATAAAGTGGCACAAATGTACTCTACCATTCAAACCAATGGTCATCTGGGTATGGTCACACTCGATCAGAGCCTACGTCATTTACTCAGCAAAGGCATCATTTCTGTTGAAACAGCACGCCATGCTGCCAAACAACCTGAAAATTTCACTTAATCCTGTAGCAGAAAACCCATCATTTCAGTCTAACGATATCTATCAGCTTGATAAAAAAAGGCGTTTCATCTACGAAACGCCTCCTTGTTTGTTATATTTCTGTAGGTATTATTTTTTGCGCAAGGCATCTTGGCAAGCTGCCTCATTGCAGTAACCATACAGGTTCAAAGAATGCCCTGTCAGAGAAAAACCAAAGTTCTCAGCAATTTTATGCTGTTCTCTTTCAATAATATCATTTGTGAATTCAATAACTTGATTACAGTTTTGACAAACAAGATGATCATGGTGATCTTCTTGCATAATCTCAAAAACAGAGTGATTATTGTCAAAATGATGACGCTGGATAATACCCGCAGCTTCAAATTGTGTTAACACACGGTACACGGTTGCCAGACCAACATCTTCACCTTGGTCAAGTAATGTTTTATAAATGTCTTCGGCACTAAGATGGTGTTGTTTAGAGTTCTCAAGTAGTTCCAATATTTTAATTCTTGGAAGTGTTACTTTAAGGCCTGCTTTACGTAAGTCTTGATTTGAAATCGCCATGATGAAAAAGTCTCTCAACAATTTTTAAATTGGAATATGCAACAGAGTTTAGATGCAGTATGATCTATCCTTAGATTAAATGCATCATAATTGATTTGGATAGTGTAGCAAAATGCAAAAAATTATGTTGACGAGCGTCCTCGTCAGTACGTTGCTCGCAGGCTGTGTTTATAAAATAGATATTCCACAAGGAACACCTTTAACTAAAGCACAGGCTTCTCAAGTACAAGTCGGTATGACTTACCAACAAGTTCGTTTCCTGCTTGGCAGCCCGACCATTGCAGATCCACTGAATCCACAACGCTGGGACTATGTTTACAATTATATCCCAGGAACTTATGCGAAAAAAGCAAAAATCCCTGCTGCACACGGTCAACATCTCAGAATCTACTTTGACGATGCAGGTGTCGTAACGAAAGTTGAAGGTCTCGAATCCGTTCCAGACAATCAACCAGGCTTACCACCGACATCTAAAGAAGCCATTCTGAATGCACCTCCATTATAAAGTTGAATCAAGCCAAATTTAAAGAAAATATCCCAATCTTCTGATTGGGATATTTTTATGACGATGATCGTTTTGAACGATTCCCTGTAAGATATCGTCCAACAGGATTTTTCTCAGCACGTTTACGCCGAATATCTTTAGGGTTAATGGTCAATGCGCGGTAGATTTCTACCCGATCACCTGCTTGCAATACATGTGAATGATCTTCTATTTTTATACCAAAAATACCAACATTCAAAGGTTCAGGTAAACTGATCTTTTGATGAATCTCACTTTGTGCTAAAGCATCGAGAATCGTCATCCCTTCCCGATAAGGCACAGCAATCAAAAACTGTTGCTGTGCCGATGCATACGCAACCCAAACCTGCTGCATTAAACTTGCCCAATAATCACTGCCACAATTGCAGCAACAATAGAAATTGGTAAAATCACACGTACAGCAATACGCCACACGTTATAAATTGCTTCACTTTGGAAATTGAGAGCTTTTCGTAAATGACTGATTTTCATTTTCCATCCAACAAAAATGGCATAAATCAAACAAACAATTAAGCCCCACAACATTAAGCCAAAATTCAAAAGAGGGAACAATGTAGATGCAACCCAAAGCATTGCGACAACTATAACGATCAACCACTGTAATACAATATTAATTTGACGCTGAGCCAATTGCTCACGCGCCAATTGCAATAAAAGCGCGGCAGCAAACACAGCTGCAATGGTGATGGTTAATGCTGGAATTTGCGTTTGTACTGCAAAGAATCCAAAACACAATACTGCCAGCAACTGTGCAACCCATACTGGAACGGCTGTCGATGTCGTATATTCAGCATGACGTAATTGCTCAGCATTGCTTTGCGCATAAATTCCCAGCCCCAAACCACTGGCAACCAATGCCAGAACCGTAGCATGCCCCCACTCTGCAAAAGTAACAGGTGTGACATGCCATACCGCTAGATTCAATGCAAATACATGACTCAGTACAAATGAGGTAATGACTGCGACTGTCATGAGCACAATCAAAATTAAACGGGGCAACAGGCTCAATATCACTGCAACCACAACAAGTGCAGCAATAAGCCATTGCATTGGAACAGCAAACTGATTGATCCATTGCTCAGACTGATGAAGGGTATTGGCAATCATGGCACCCGCAAGATACGGGACAAATATCACGGCCAACCATCCCACAACCCGCCAGCGTGGTGAAACGTCTGCTTCTCGCGTTAAACTCATTAACGCATTTAAAGCGGTTGTTTTAGATCTTTTTAACAACGCGGTTTCAAGATAAATCAAGGGTAAAGCCAAAATGAACATGGCCAGCAACCATAATGCCCAAAAATCAAGTTGCCGATCTCTTTGAATATCAGCAACAGGCGCTAGCGTTGTAATTAAAACAAAGGATAAACAAAACGCCATCAGTGGCGATAACCATCGTGACATAGGTATGTCCTGTATCCGAAGATTGAAAAAATGATGAGCTATTTTGCCTTTGTCGTGCTTTAAAATCAAAGTCTAAAATAAAAGTATTGAATAAATTATAAAAAAAGAAATATTCGCCTGTAATATTTCTTTTTGTTTTTTAATAGATGTCTGCTTGAGTGACACGGCGTAACGATGGATCTTTTGCTTCACGCCTTAAACGTTCAACTTCAGTTTGAATAACGCGAAGCGGCCGACCATCTTTAAAAACAATAAGTTGACCTGCTTCGAAAGGAATCCATTGTTCATTATGTGTTAAAGGTTCTGTCGTAATAACAGCAACGCGATCTTCATCTGTTGTCAGTTCACTAAAATCAACTTCAACATCAATATCAATTAACTTTGCGGGACGAAATGGATAATCACGCACCAACCAATGCAGTTTACTGGTTGCATAACTCCATAATGCCTGACCGTTCGACAAACAAAAATTGAGTGTTCCGAATTCAGCAATTTTAGGTGCAACAACCTCAATGACATCTGTAATACGATCTAAATCAGGATGATCATCATAGCCAAATTGCTCGACTAACTGATCGAGAAAATAACAAAATGCATATTCACTATCGGTATTACCTACTGGTGTAAAACGCCCACTTAATGGCGCTTTAAACCCATGTAAATCGCCATTATGCGCAAAAATCCACTGTCTGCCCCATAGTTCGCGCTGAAATGGATGAGAATTTTCCAGTGTAATTTTGCCTTGTGTTGCTTTACGAATATGCGCAATCACATTGCGTGATTTAATTGGATAATTTCTTACCAGTTCTGCAATCGGGGACGCTAGCGCAGATTGATTATCTACAAATAAACGGCATGCTTTGTCTTCAAAAAAAGCGATTCCAAAGCCATCACAGTGATTTGAAGTGATTCCCGCCCGCTGAGAAAACCCTCTAAAAGAAAAGGTAATATCGGTAGGTGTGGCACAATTCATTCCAAGTAGCTGGCACATGGGGAAAACTTCTTTACTTACAACAGGCATATATTGAATGTAACTGATGCGACAGTGGAGTGCAAATTCGTTTTTTCACTGTCTATATATTAAAAAAAGATTAATGACGAAAAAACTATCAAAATCCAAGATAAGTAACAAAAAATGATCTCTTTAATTCCTTGAATACAGTCCTGCTAAAATCAACCTATGAAAATTTTTCTATATTTTTCTTATATCTGCTTTATAAAAAACAATGTGTATAACACACGCCTTGAGTTCCTATAAAAAACACCAATGTCTAGTCAAAGACATTGGTGCTTGTTCAACGCTTGCAAAAAATTATTGCCCGACTTGATAAATGGTATCAACAAGGCGATTTGAAAAGCCCCATTCATTGTCATACCAACTAAACACTTTGAGTAATTTACCATCAATGACACGTGTTAATTCTGAGTCAAAAATAGAGGATGCAGGATTACGAATAATATCTGAGGATACTAAAGGCTCATCCGTATATTGCAATATACCTTTTAGCTCATTTTCTGCTGCAGCTTTTACAACATTATTCACTTCTTCAACCTGAACCTCTTTGCTTAGATTCAAGGTTAAATCGACCATAGAACCTGTAATAACAGGCACACGGATTGCACCACCATCCAGCTTACCCTTTAATTCAGGAATCACAATACCAATCGACTTTGCAGCACCCGTCGATGTCGGAATCATATTTTGTGGTGCACAACGCGCACGGCGCATATCTTTATGTGGCGCATCCTGTAAATTTTGATCTTGTGTAAATGCATGAATGGTCGTCATAAAACCATTTTCAATACCAAAATGATCATTTAGTACTTTCACCAATGGTGCAAGACAGTTGGTTGTACATGATGCATTAGAAACAATATGATGTTTTTCTTTATCGTATAGCTGATTGCTCACACCCTGAACAATCGTTAAGTCTACATTGGTGGCTGGCGCTGAAATAACCACTTTTTTTGCGCCCGCTTTCAGATGCTTAGAAGCTGATTCACCATCAACAAATATCCCTGTAGATTCTAAGACTACGTCTACATTCAACTTTTCCCAAGGTAAATTTTCTGGATCACGTTCTTGAAAAACAGCAATTTTTTTATCGCCAACTTTTATGGCGCCTTCTTCCAGTGCAATCTCAGCCGGAAATTTACCATAGGTCGTATCGTATTTTAAAAGATGTGCAAGTTGTTGTACTGCCCCTAAGTCATTAATTGCAACAACATTGATTTTATCTTGATGATCTTGCACAACGCGTAAGAAACTTCGACCAATACGCCCAAATCCATTGATTGCAACATTAATCATTTTATACCTCTACCTATACAACCGTGTTCAAAACAAATCCATATAATCCATTTGTTATAACACGCTCCCTTTCGATTCATCAATAAAATTCTTAATATATTCAATTATATATTTTAAAAATACCATCATTTTAAAGCGTGATAAATACTAAAATAAAAACGCCAATTAAGCATATTTTAATTGGCGTTAATACATCATCTAAAATGATGGGATATTCTGACAAAACTATTTTTTTCGGTTGGTAATGAGCGTTCCTACCCCATGATCGGTAAAAACTTCCAAAAGTGTGGCATGTGGTACGCGACCATCGACAATATGTGCACTCACAACGCCACCTTTAACCGCATCCAGAGCACAGCCTACTTTTGGAATCATGCCACCATAAATCACGCCTGTTTCGATTAAACGATCAACTTCTTGCGTGGTTAGTCCTGTCAAAAGCTGTTTGTTTTCATCGAGTACACCTGAAATGTTGGTGAGTAAAATCAGTTTTTCTGCTCCCAATGCTTCCGCAACTTTACCTGCAACAAGATCCGCATTAATGTTATAGGTATTCCCGTCTTCATCGACCCCCAATGGTGCAATCACAGGAATAAAGTCGCTTTTGGTAAACATCTCCAGTACGTCGGTTTTCACCCCAACCACTTCACCGACCAGACCTAAATCAATATGTTGTATTGACCCATCGTCATTGTATTTTTCCATGAGCAGTTTTTTGGCATGCAATAGACTGCCATCCTTCCCTGTTAAACCAATCGCTCGTCCACCATGCTGATTAATCAGATTGACAATCGATTTATTGACACTGCCCCCCAATACCATCTCCACAACTTCCATCGTGGATTCATCGGTCACGCGCATACCATCAATACGGTCGGATTCCTGCCCTAAACGTTTTAATAATGAATCTACTTGCGGACCACCACCATGTACCACAATTGGATTTAATCCCACTGTTTTCAGCAACACAATATCTCGCGCAAATGAACTTTCCAGTTCTGGATCCGTCATGGCATTTCCGCCATATTTCACTACCAGTGTTTTGCCCGAAAAACGTTGGATGTATGGCAAAGCCTCTGTTAAAACTTGGGCTTTATCCAACCCTGTGTGTTGGTATGACATGTGCCGCTCCTTAATGCGTATTACGAATATCCCGTGCAATATCTGGGTAATCTTCTAATATATCAGCGAATTGGTGCCGAATTTGCGCTAATCTAGACGAACTATTTGCATCGAAACGAACCGTAAAATATTCACCTGTATTCGATGCTCGAATAATGCCAAATCCATCATCAAAATCAAGTCGAAGTCCATCAATTTTGGTCAAATGTGCTGAAATATGCCGACATTGCTGTTCTAGTTCTAAAAATATTTGCGCGGGATTGTATTGATAGGTTGGAATATAGGTATCCTCTGTACAATACCGTGGTGGAAAGTGCGACATCAAATGTGAAAAATGCTGCGCCGATTGCATTGAAAAATATTCAATGATGCGTAATGCAGCGTATAAACCATCATCATAGCCTTGACCGCGCCCATCATTGAAGACGTAATGTCCTGCATATTCGCCACCAAATACCGCTTTTCTCTGCGACTTCGCAATATATTGGCGCAAAAAAGTGCTTCCCGTGCGAATCATGGTCGCAATACCACCGAATGCCTGCACACATTGCACGAGCTGATTTGAACATTTTACATCAAAGACAATTTCATGCTGTGGATGCTGTTCTAAACACATTTTGGCAAATAAACACATCAATCGGTCTGCACAAATCACCTGTCCTGTTTCATCCACAATCACCATTCGGTCGCCATCGCCATCGAGTGCAAATCCTAAATGAGCTTGAACATTGAGTACCGTTTGCTTGAGTTGAGTCAAATGCTGTTCTTTGGAAGGATCAGGGGCATGATCGGGAAAATGACCATTCGCTTCACAGCGTAAAGCCGTCACGTTACATCCCAATCGCTGTAAAATATCGACAGCATAGCGTCCTGCTGAACCAT
>JASGGM010000017.1:0-19386 GCA_047605045.1 Acinetobacter sp.
AGTGCAGTTTTTGCAGGTCAGTTGAGTTTTAAAAATTATAACCCACAGGCACAGGGTATTTTTCCAGTATCATCGACGTTAATTACTGGTGAACATGACGCTGTTTTGGTCGATGCACAATTTAGCACCAAAGATGCCGATCAATTGGTAAAATTAATTCAAGACAGTGGTAAGAATCTGAAATATATTGTAATTACAGCAGGGGATCCAGATTTCTACTTTGGTTTAGAGCCACTTGTGAAGGCTTTTCCTCAAGCTAAAATTGTTGCATCTACCAAAGTCGTTGATCATATTGAACAAACGAAAACTGCTAAATTGGCGTATTGGGGGCCAATTTTGAAGGATGGTGCACCACAACAGCTTTATGTACCAACTGCCATCACAGAAACCACCTTGACACTTGAAGGTGAAAAAATAGAAATTAAAACACCAAATACCTATGCTTCTTATTTGTGGGTTCCAAGCCAGCGAACAATTCTTGGTGGCGTCGGTGTATCTTCAGGTATCCATCTTTGGACGGCTGATACGCAAACGGCCAAGGAACGTAAACAATGGATTAAAGATTTAAATGGTATGAAGAAATTACATCCAGTTGCAGTCATTCCTGCTCACTATATTGGTGCAATTCCAAAAGGTACGGATGCTATAGATTTTACAGCACAATATTTGAAAGATTTTGAGAAAACTCTAAAATCTAGTCAGGGTTCACAAGCTGTTATTTCAAAAATGAAAACGCTTTATCCAAACTTGCAAGGTCTCGATTCGCTCGAGTTAAGCTCGAAAGTACATACTGGCGAGATGAAGTGGCAGTAAACTGAATAACGAATGTGATCTATGAACATCGATGATATTTTGCATTTAGGTAATATCGTGTACTGGATTTAAAAGCGAGATGGCACATCATATGATGTGCCATCTTTAAATTTTATTTCACAATAACATACTGATTTTCAGGTCGTTTTAAACCTAAATTTTCCCGTAATGTTGTACCTTCATATTCGGTACGGAATAAACCGCGACGCTGTAACTCAGGTACAATCCATTCCACAAAATCAGTCAATCCCTCTGGAACACTTGGTGGTAGTACATTAAAGCCATCGGCTGCTTCCTGTTCAAACCACTGCTGTAACTGATCCACAATTTGTTCAGGTGTGCCAATAAGAGTCCAATGACCACGTGCCGATGCGACATGCTCATACAATTGACGAATGGTAAAATTATGCTTACGTGCAATATCAATCATCATTTGTTGGCGACTTGAAAAAGTAATTTGTGTCGCATCGAGTTCGGGAAAGGGTGCATCTAAATCGTATTGGCTTAAATCAACACCGCCTGCCAGACCTGTTAAAAAACCAATGCCAACATCTGGATGAATCAAACTATTCAAAAGCTGATATTTTTCTTGCGCTTCTTCAGCTGTTTTTGCCACAAATACAGACACGCCCGGCATGATTTTTAAGTCTTCAGGTTGACGACCATATTGTGCAGCGCGTGCTTTAATATCACGATAAAAATCCTGTGCATCTTCCAGACGTTGTTGTGCTGTAAAAATAATTTCGGCATATTTGGCAGCTAATTCGCGACCATCTTCTGACTGACCTGCCTGCACAATGACAGGATAGCCCTGTGGTGGACGAGGAATATTTAACGCGCCCTGCACATTAAAATGTTTACCTGTATGTAAAGGTTCATGGGCTTTGTCGCGATCGAAGAATTGGCTATTTTCTTTATCATATAAAAAAGCATCATCTTCCCAAGAATCCCAAAGTTTTTGTGTAACTTCAATGAATTCATCGGCACGTTCATAACGTGTTGCAGCATCGGGATGGGCACTTAAACCAAAATTACGCGCTGTATCTTTAGATGATGTCGTGACAACATTCCAAGCAGCGCGGCCTTTACTGATATGATCTAAAGAAGCAAACTTACGCGCCAATAAATACGGTTCTTCATATGTCGTGGAAGCTGTTGCAATAAAACCAATGTTTTTTGTGACGATGGATAACGCTGAAAACAAGGTCAGTGGCTCAAATCCAACAGGTTTATCACTTTTACCAACACTTTTTTCGTAGTTTGATGAACCATGACTCCATGTTGTCGATAAGCCATCGGCGAGAAAATAGGCATCAAATAAGCCTTTTTCTGCCGTTTTTGCTAGTTCAATCGCAAAGTCGATATTTAAATGATCCTGTGGGCGTGAAGAAGGCAAACGCCACCCCGCAGCATGTTGAGAAGTCGTGAGCAGAAAAGCACCGAGCTTGATTTGTCGCTTAGACATGAAGAAACCTTTTACAAAAACAATTGTTTTTAAATGAAAATTGTAACAAGTAGATATTTTTCTACTAAATAAGATAAAGTTAAATACTTATGAATTTTATAGATTTAGTTGTGTTTGCATGCGTTTTTATGGAATCATAAAACAATATTCAACAATAATGCTTATTCACATGAATCAATCATCCATCCGACTTATTGAATGTAATGAAGCCGATCACGCTTCAGAAATTTTAGATATTTTTAATGAGGCCATTGCCAATTCTACAGCATTGTACGACTATCAACCTCGTACTGCCGATAGCATTCACAATTGGTTTGCCACTAAAAAACAGCATAATTTTCCAGTAATTGGTGCAATTGATGAAACAGGACAATTACTAGGGTTTGCTAGCTGGGGCGCATTTCGCGCGTTTCCTGCTTATAAATATACCATTGAGCATAGTATCTATATTCAGCATGAACAACGTGGTCGAGGGCTTGGAAAGTTATTGTTACAAGCTCTGATTGAACGTGCAAAACAATCAGATCAAATTCATGTGATGATTGGTTGTATTGATGCCAGTAATGTAGCCAGTATTCGCTTACATGAAAAACTTGGCTTTCATCATGCAGGCACATTTAAACAAGTCGGTTTTAAATTCGGTGATTGGTTAGATGCAGCATTTTACCAACTAATTCTAAATACACCGAGCCATCCTATAGATGGTTAACCCATCGAATAGCAAAAATGCGGAACAAGAAAGTTGCTCCGCAGGGTAACAAAAAATTAAATGGCATCGACACCTGTTTCGCCAGTTCGAATGCGTATCACTTGTTCTAGTGCAGTAACAAAAATTTTGCCATCGCCAATTTTTCCAGTCGATGCAGCTTTACTGATTGCTTCAATGGTGCTATCGACAACGAGATCATCGATAGCAATTTCAAGTTTCACTTTGGGTAAGAAATCTACAATATATTCTGCACCACGGTACATTTCTGTATGACCTTTTTGGCGGCCAGCACCTTTAACTTCAGTCACGGTAATACCTTGGATACTTAATTCTGACAGTGCTTCTCGCACATCATCAAGCTTGAAAGGTTTAATCACTGCTGTAATTAATTTCATAATATCCCCTTTGTCGCTGTTAAAGGTTTCGGGTTTAGATTGGGATTTGTCATCATCACATTGCTAATAAAGTTATATAAAATTTAAAGTATAAACGTCTAGTTTTTTTCTTTAAATTCAGTAACTTTTTAGGAGTAATCCTTTCGGGGTAACCGTGAATTTAGAAGCATTCAATTCGTTTTATGCTACAAAAATTGTCATGTTGAATAAAAAATGCGCTTTTCTGATGCAATAATATTTCCCATAAGGAATAAAAATAATTTTGTTTTTTTTAAGTATTTGAAAAATATTGTTTAATTTTTATGGCATATTCTTTGCTATTTAAATCATACGACTTCTTTCAGGAGCTATGCCATGAGCGAATCTAGTTTGTTTAAAATCAAAAATATCCGTTTAATCGGGCAAACAACCTGTGAACTGTACATGGAAAATGTGGAAAATCATTCAATTAAAGGCTGGATCATTAATTGTAATGGTGTGTTTATCCATCAATTCCACGAACAGCTAAACAATTTGTGCCAATCAGAAAACCCGTTCAGTTCACTTTTACAATTAAAGCAATATCATAAAGTAGAAGTGTTGTGTTAAAAGAGCTGCCTCAGATGGGAGAGACTTTTTAATTTAAGCAAAAACATCCTTGTTTAGAAGAGGATGTTTTTGCTGTGTTTTTTTAACAGTATACCTAAAATTAAAAGTTTCCTGACAAGAAAAAAAAATTCAAAAACTGCTAGACGATACCTTCAAATTGCTCTATAAATTACTATTAAGAAAATTAATTTCCCATAAAGAAATATTTCCTATTCGATTTGTCATCATCGCCATACTTTTGTTTAGGACATCGTCTTGAGGAACCCGTCCATGTCTAATGATTTAACCGAGCAATTTATTTTAAAAATTAGTTGTCCTGCGGCACCTGGAATTGTGGCAGCGGTGTCTGGCTATTTGGCGGGAAATAACTGCTATATCAGTGAAATGGCACAATATGATGATGAAACAACAGGGCATTTCTTTAGCCGAATCGTATTTAGATTTAACAATGACAAAGGCAATATTGAAGAATTAAAAACCAACTTCAATGAAGTGACCGCTAAATTTAATATGACAGCAATGTTTTTTGATAAAAAAAATCCTGTCAAAGTGTTGATTATGGTAAGTAAGTTCGATCACTGTTTATTGGATTTGTTGTATCGCCATCACAAAGGTGATCTGGATTTCCAAATTACTGCGATTGTATCCAATCATCTTGATTTACGCCCAGTTGCAGAGCGTGAGGGTATTCGTTTTATTTATTTACCCATCACGAAAGAAACAAAGCAACAGCAAGAACAGCAATTGCTTGATATTGTTGATGAAACAGGTACGCAGCTGGTCATTCTTGCACGTTATATGCAAATTCTTTCCAATAACCTGTGTACGCAACTTTCGGGTCGTGCCATCAATATTCATCATTCATTTTTACCTGGGTTTAAGGGTGCAAAACCGTATCATCAAGCCTACGCACGTGGTGTAAAACTCATTGGTGCTACAGCACATTTTGTAACCAGTGATTTAGATGAAGGCCCAATTATCGAACAAGAAGTACAGCGTGTTGACCATGCCTATTTACCAGACGACTTGGTATCTGTTGGGCGTGATACGGAAACCGTTGCATTGTCTAAAGCGGTGAAATATTTCGTGGAACATCGCGTTTTCCTGAATGATGATCGTACGGTGGTGTTCAAATGAGTCTAGGACTATACATACAAGATGACGATTCAATTGCAGAGAAAATCATCGATGGTAAAGCAACAGCCCAACTGGTTTTAGACGAAGTTACGCCTGTTTCAGGGGGCGTTGGTCCAATGACCATTGCTTATTTAATGAAAAATACCTTGTATGCTGCCAAGTTACAGCATCAACAATTGTCATAACTCACATTAGAAAGATATCGGCGTTTTTAAACGTTTTGGAGGAATACCATGCCTTTTGGTCTGCTGAAGTATGGATTGAGCCACGAGTATCCTGTGGAAGTGGATTTACCGCCACCCAAGGAATTGAAATCACATTATGATGTCGTGATTATTGGTGGTGGTGGGCATGGATTGGCAACAGCCTATTATTTATCGAAATATCATGGCATTACCAATATTGCAGTATTAGAAAAAGCTTACTTGGGAGGTGGTAACACGGCACGAAATACGGCGGTCATTCGCTCAAACTACCTCACATCAGAGGGCGTAAAGTTCTATGCCGAGTCGGTGAATTTGTTTAAAAATCTGTCTAATGAATTCAATTTTAATATTATGTATTCCGAACGTGGTCAGCTCACGCTTGCCCATACCGATTCAACGGTACGTGCATTTCGTCAACGTGCCGAAGTAAACAAACATTTTGGTGGTCGGACTGAAATGATTGACCGTCAACAAATTAAAGAGCTGGTACCGTGTTTAAATTTAGACCCCGCGCATTTGCCTGTACTGGCTGGGCTTTGGCATATTGATGGTGCAACCGCGCGTCATGATGCTGTTGTTTGGGGCTATGCCAAAGAAGCTGCTAAACGTGGTGTAGAAATACATCAACTCACTGAAGTACAAGACTTTGTAGTGGAAAGCAATAAAGTCACTGCCATTAAAACCAATCGAGGCACAGTACAGTGTGGTTGTGCCGTTCAGGCGATTGCAGGGGCATCTTCACTGTTGATGAATAAATTGCATATTCGGGCACCCATTCACACATTCCCATTGCAGGCAATGGTATCGCAACCGTTTAAACCCTTTATCAATCCTTTGGTGAGCTCATCGGCATTGCATTGTTATGTGCAACAAACCAGTCGCGGTGAAATTGTGTTTGGTGGTGGATCTGATCCCTATCCACTATATAACACGCGTTCAACCCTTGATTTAAAAGAAAGTTTGCTCGCACATACAATTGAAATGTTTCCTTTTATGGCGAATATGAAATTGATGCGTCAATGGGCAGGTATCACAGATATGACCCCCGATTATAGTCCGATTATGGGGAAATCGCCGTATGACAACTATTACTTAGATGCAGGATGGGGAACATGGGGCTTTAAAGCAACGCCAATTTGCGGGAAAACCATGGCAGAAATGGTGGCGACAGGAAAAACCCCCGATTTAATCAAACCATTTGAACTGTCTCGCTTTAGTCGCTTCCAACAAGTTAATGAAATGGGTGCAACGGCAGCAAGTCACTAGGAGGAAATACCATGAAAATTATGAATTGTCCTTTAAATGGTCCTCGCAATATCAGCGAATTTACCTACGGTGGCGAATTCAAAATCATTCCCAACCAAAATACCTGCACAGATGAAGAATGGGCCGATTATGTATTTAATACTGACAATATTGCAGGTGTCGTGCGTGAGTGGTGGATGCACACGCCAAGCAGTTACTGGTTTATTGCCGAGCGTCATACGGTTACCGATGAAATCATTCGCACCTTTGACTCTAAAGAAATTTTTACACAACGTATTGATTTTGAATAGGAGTTGTCATCATGAGCCAAAGTCTACAACGACTTCCTCTTCCATATGGTAGTCAAATTGACCGCAATAAAACGGTAGAATTTGAGTTTGATGGTCAAAAAATCTTAGGCTTTGCAGGCGATAATATTGCCAGTGCACTGATTGCAAATAACCGTTGGGTGATGTCACGTTCATTCAAATATCATCGCCCACGTGCACCACTCACTATGGCGGGTCAAGACGCCAATACCCTTGTGCAATTGCCACATGAAGCCAATGTTTTAGCCGATGTCACTGACATTACAACAGGCTTGAAAGTGGAAGGGCAAAATTTTTCAGGTAGTCTACTTCACGATGGTGATGCATCACTCGGAAAATTCTCTAAATTTATGCCTGTGGGATTTTATTATCGTGCATTCTTCAAACCGAAAGGTATATGGAAAATGTGGGAACCCATAATTCGTAAAAAAGCGGGTTTGGGCGTAGTCGATTTAAATTTCAAACCAGAATATTACGATAAAGCTTATTTATTTACCGATATTGCCATGATTGGCGCAGGCCCAGCAGGATTACAAGCAGCATTAAGTGCGGCCGAAACAGGGGCAAAAGTCTTGTTGATTGAACAAGAGAAAGATTTAGGCGGTAGTTTGAACTATGCTCGTTTTGACATTGCGGGGAAACAAGCTTCAGAACTGCGTGAAAAATTGATCTATGCTATTGAAAATAACACCAATATTACAGTGATGAAACAGGCAGTATGTAATGCCTGGTTCGCCGATCACTATTTGCCTGTCATTCAAGGGAAACGTATGTATAAAGTACGTGCTAAACAATGTTTGGTGGCGAGTGGTGCATTCGATCAGCCTGTGGTATTTCGCAATAATGATTTACCTGGAGTGATTCTAACCAGTGCAGCACAACGGCTAGTTAAGCTTTATGCAGTAAAACCTGGTCAAGACATGGTTATTTTGACGGGGAATGATGATGGCTATCTGGCTGCACTTGATTTTATTGAAGCAGGTATCAACATTACTGCTTTGGTCGATTTACGACAATCTGCTGCCAACTTAAGCTTGCAACATACGGTCGAACGGAAAGTGAAATGTTACTTTGGTAGCACGGTATATGAAGCTTTGCATGATACAGCGATGCACAGGGTTACTGGTGTAGATATCCGTAGAATTGTGGCTGAAGGTCAGGTGGCAACTGAGTCCATTAAATTCAATTGCGATGTACTGTGTATGTCATCAGGCTATATGCCTGTTTACCAATTGCTCTGTCAAGCAGGTGCTAAACTTAGTTATGATGATAAAAAAGCAGAATTTAGTTTATCGGGTCTACCAAAAGGCTTAAATGTTATTGGCTCTGTGCATGGTATTCACCATCTCGACAATATACTACAAGATGCACACGTTGCTGCTGAAATTGCTGCAGCGCAAGTTTTGGGACAAACGCCTCCAATTCAAGCACCTGTCTTTTTAAATGAAACGCCTGTAAATTTTCCATGGCCAATCTTTGAACACCCAAAAGGCAAAGAATTCGTCGACTACGATGAAGATCTGCAAATTCGTGACATCGTGAATGCTACAAAAAGTGGTTATCGAGATGTGCAGCTCGTTAAACGTTTTTCAACTGTCGGTATGGGACCATCACAAGGTCGTCATTCAGCCTTGCCTACAGCACGATTGGTGGCCAAATATACGCATCGAAGTGTGAGCGAAACTGGGGTAACAACCGCACGTCCACCATTTACTGTAGAAAAACTGGCGCATATTGGAGGACGAGGTTTCGATCCATTTCGTCAAACGCCAATGCATGCGCGTCATGTGGAAGCTGGCGCAAAAATGATGCCAGCGGGCAATTGGCAACGTCCAGCATTTTATGGCAATCCAGATCAACGCCTGCAAAACATCGCGGATGAAGTCAATAATGTACATCAAAATGTCGGCATCATTGATGTTTCAACTTTGGGAGGCTTAGATGTGCGCGGCCCAGATGCTGCCGAGTTTTTAAACCGTCTATATACTTTTGGGTTTGCCAAACTTCCTGTGGGTAAAACCCGTTATGCCGTCATGACCAATGAACATGGGGTCATCATTGATGATGGCGTGGCAGGGCGAATTAGTGAAAATCACTTTTATGTCACTACAACCACCAGTGGGGTCGACCGCATCTACCAACAAATGCTGAAATGGAATGCTCAATGGCGATTAAGTGTTGATATTACCAATGTCACCACTGCTTTGGCTGCGGTAAATATTGCAGGGCCTAAATCTCGTGAAGTGATGCAACAGGTCTGTCACGATATCGATTTATCTAATGCGGCATTTCCATATTTAGGATTGCGAACTGGCACAATTTATGGCATTCCAGTACGCCTGTTACGGGTTGGTTTCGTTGGTGAATTGGGCTATGAAATCCATTTTCCTGCACGTTATGGCGAATTTATGTGGGATAAACTTATGGAAGCGGGCAAATCGTTTGCGATGAAACCATTTGGTGTAGAAAGTCAGCGCTTATTACGACTGGAAAAAGGCCATATTATTATTAGCCAAGACACCGATGGTATGACGCATCCGCAAGAAGTCGATTTAGGCTGGGCGGTGGCACGTAAAAAACCATGGTTTGTCGGAAAACGCTCTATTGCCATTTTAGAAGCACAACCACTCAAACGTAAGTTGGTGGCATTTGAGTTAGATAAGTCACAAACACAACCGCTTGAAGGACACATTGTACTGGAAGGCGAAAACATTTCGGGTAATGTCACGTCATGTGAATATTCTCCGACCTTAGACAAAATTATTGGTTTGGCCTATGTCGGTATAAATCAAACTGCTGTTGGGCAACAATTTCCAATTCGTGTTGAAAAAGGGGAAGTGGTACAGGCCACTGTAGTGAAGGCACCATTTTATGATTCTGAAAACCAACGTCAGGAGATTTGAACATGAATTTATACGATGCTGAACGTAGCCCAATTGCCAGAACTGTGGCTTCAAACTTATATGAATCTTATGGCATAGGTAAAACTTTTCTAAAAAATGAGATGGTCCATACTAAAAAACAAATTCAGCATTTGGCAATTGTGGACTTAACCAATCTTTCCAGAGTCGGTTTTAGAGGGATGGATACGGCAAGTTACTTGAATAGTTTCGGTTTTACTTTACCAGAACAGTCAAATGCTGCGTTATTACAAGCAGATAGTAGTTGGGTGGCACGATTGTCTGCAACCGAGTATTTATTGTTGGGTTCCTTCAATGATTTTGGTGAGCGTATTAGCCAACTTGAAAATGGTTGGTCGATGGATGAACGTGCCAATTATTTATTGCCAAGACAAGACAGTCATGGGTGGTTACAACTCACGGGGAGTGCAGCCGTTGCAGTCATGGCAAAACTCTGTGCTGTCGATTTATCACCTGAAGTTTTTCAAATTGGTCAAATCGCCCAAACTTCAATTGCTCGTACGAATGGTATTGTAATAAATGTCAGTGATCAGGACTCCGTGAAATTTACTATTCTTTGTGACCGCGCAGCAGTATTGTATTTGTGGGGCGTACTGCTAGATGCAATGGATGAGTTTGCTGGAAAAGTAGTGGGAATTGAGAGTTTATTATAAGGAAAAACAAAAAGAATTTTCAAAAATAGAATATAGCCTAAGCTAAATTCTATTTTTTGTTGAATAACAACTTCATCACGTATTAAAAAATGATCCCTTGAAACATTTGGTTGAAAATTTAATCAATTTTCTTCAAATACATTGGATAAAGCTATTGATTCGTGAGCCAAGTGCTGTATAGTAGTAATCAACTAGAAAAAGATGTGTAGCATTTTAAATCCTCATATTTCGCAGTATTTTTCAAAATTCTTCGTTGTTGATTCAGATTTTTAGTTTCATTTTCTCTTTCAAGTTAAACAACTGGTTGTCAACAACCAAATTTATTCGAATTTTTGAAAAATAGGATTGTATTATGTCTAATACTACTCTAGGTACTGTTAAGTGGTTCAACGAAACTAAAGGTTTTGGTTTTATTCAAGCTGAAACTGGTCAAGACGTTTTTGCTCACTTCAAAGAAATTAAAGCTGATGGCTTTAAAACTCTTCACGAAGGTCAACGTGTTGAATTCGTTCTTGCTGAAGGTAAAAAAGGCCCTCAAGCAACTGAAATCAAACCGCTTTAAGGTTTAATTTCAACTGACCTAAATTTTTAGGCAGTCATCAGAATTCTTAAAGTGCTTCCAAAATTGGAAGCACTTTTTTATGTTTAATAATTACATTCGCAAAATTTAAACCTAGTCAGTTTAAAGGTTAAGATGCCTTCGATAAGACATACAACAACGCAATATTTATTTACTTTAAGTTCTCAAATGCATTCGCAATAGAAATGCATCTGCGTGATTATGTATTTTTATTAAGAATCAAAATTCATTAAGAGGGCGGCTTATACTCATTCAATATTAAAACGAACAAAAGGACAATACACATGATTTCTAGTAAAATTTCCACCCGTTGCGAAATGAAAGCCTTTGAGTTTTAGTATTTGAATTGCATCCTGTTCTTCTTCAGTATGTTTACCCCATAAGAATACACCAGCTTTGGTTTCAGGGATGTCCCAACCCAAACTTAGTAATGTATTGCGTGTTTGAATTCTAGCAGGCGCTAAATTGGCAGCAAAGTTCTCACAATGCGCTTTGTATTTACCACTTTCTAATACTTTTGCAATTAATTCATCGGTGAGTAAAGAGTTTTGAATTGCCCCAACTGATTTATATAACAAAATATGCTCAATCGTTTCTTTTTTTGCTGCGATATAGCCTGAACGAATGCCAGCAGAAATTGTTTTGGAAAAACTACCTATTTGTATTACACGATTAAATTGATCCAAATTTGCCAAACGCGTGATATTGATCATTTGTGATTCTGGGAGTAAATCACCGTAGGTATCGTCATCGATAATAAAAAAATCGTAGGTTTCAGCCATCTTCAACAATTGATGAGCTTTGTAAACTGACAAACAGCTAGAAGTCGGGTTTTGTAAAATTGAGCTCATTAAGAATGCTTTTGGCTTATGTTTTTCACATAATTTTTGTAATGCTTCCAGATCAGGTCCATCTTCTAAACGTTCTACACGAAAAATTTCTAAACCACTGGCTAAGCTGCGTTGTACATGAAGTGGCGTTGAAGGATCTTCTATAACAATAGTTTGCTCTGGAAAGAAATGCGCCCAAAGTACCAAATGTAAGGCATCTGTAGCGCCATTGGTTGTAATAATTTGGTCAGCTGAACTGTGAATCCCTTGTTCAGCGAGTTTAACTTGCAGTTGTTCACGCAAGGGGAAATAACCTTGCGGATTGGCGTAGTGATTCATACGAGAAAGTACGGATAGATCCATACTTTTTAATGCATCTTGTAGTAATGCAGTATTTGTCACTGCCTGATTAGATAAATCAAATGGTTCGGCCTGTTCGGAAATATCATACTGATACAACAACTTCTGCCAATGGGAGATATTGGGATTGTTTTGAATCCAGTTTTTAACAGGTTTTTCTTGATGACCTGGGTGTGTACGCAAGACATAAAATCCCGATCCACGACGTGCTTCTAAATAACCTAATACAACAAGTTTATCGTAAGCACGTAAAACGGTTTCATTACTGACGCTAAGAATTTGTGCATATTTGCGAACAGATGGGAGACGAGAACCGACATTAAATTCGCCTTGATGAATTTTTTCCATTAAAGATTGGGTAATTTGGTCAATTAAGGTGTCGGAAAGATACATGACATGATTCTCGTAATAATCAATTAAAATTTCAGAACAATTTATATGTAAATAAAATAGTGTTGGTTGGGTTGCTTATAGCAAAGATAAACATAAAAAGTGAATTAAAAAAGAATATTAAAACATCTATTTAACAAATTAGATTTACAAATTCCTGCAATAAAACGTAATTTACAAAAAATTGTACTGCAAATCAATTTTAAAATTGTACTGGTGTGTTGTTATGAGTATTTTTATCTATAAAAATATTTGCAATTTATTTCATAAAAATGAATAAGCATATATAAAAATTGTTATGGAAAGTGTTATGCCATGTGTCTAATATTTGTTTGTTGTTTCAAGGTCTACGTTTTCTTTTCAGAATAAGCAACAATTTACCATTCTTAAAGAATAAACGGTATTAGCAGGGCATAAATAGTTTATATTTTCTCAAAGGAAATCAAAAAAGTGTTCCATACAGATTCGCTAAAATGCAATAAAATAACACCGACATGGAAATATTCTCTGCTATGGGGCGCACTTGCCTTTGCGATGGGATTACCTGTTCATGCAGCAGAACCCGTCAGTATGACGCATTCAGCATCGGTTAAATCTTTTTCAATTCCAGCAGGGGCACTCGCCAATACATTACGTGAAATTAGTCGTGTTAGTGGCACTCCCATACAATTCGAAAGCTTCGATGTACAAGATGCCAAGGCACCTGCCATTTCAGGTACCCTGAATACCATTGCGGCCGTACAGCAAGCAATTTCAAATACGGGCTTAACTATGACCACTTTACCGAGTGGTGCCATTCGAGTGTATGTTCATCAGTTAGGTGCAATTACTGTTACAGCGACACGAAGTGAAGCTGAAAAAGGTTTTAAGGCGACACGCTCTTCGACTGCAACACGAAGTGGAGCTAATTTAAAAGAAACACCTACTGCAATTACTGTGGTAACCGCCAAGGTTATTGAAACGCAGCAAGCACAATCGGTACAAGACATTCTGCAAAATGTGGCAGGCGTTATTACGACAGAGAGTCCTCAAGGGGTCGCAAGTTATAAAATTCGTGGATTTGCTCAAACAAGTACACTTTCAAATGGTATTAGTAACCCATATATGAGTTCTACAAACGTGGCAGGCGTCGATCGGGTTGAGGTGATTAAAGGCCCACAAGCCATTTTGTCTGGTGGTGCTTCACTTGGTGGAGGTGTGAATATTGTCACTAAAAAACCAACAGCGGAACGCATACGTGATGTTAGTGTTTCTTATGCAACTCATCAGGATTTAAGTGATGTTGTCGATATTGGCGATGCAATCACCAAAGATAAAAAGTTAAGTTATCGCGTGGTGGGATCACTTTCGCGTGCAGATCATAATGATGCAGGATTTAATGGACGTAAGGCTGATTACTTGTTAACAGCTTTACGCTGGAAAGATGATTCGACTGATTTAACTTTCGGTTTGTCTTATGACAAATCAGCTGTACCGCAAAATAAATATACCATTGCTCTTGACCGAATTATGGAGGCTCCAACTGTTCGCTTAGGACAAAAAAATGATGGTATTAAAGTAACGACAAAATCAGCATATTATGATCTTGAACAGACATTAACATCATGGGCAACGCTGGTGAGTCGTTTACAATATACAGATACAGCTCAGGATTTAAATGTATGGAATCCAGCACAAGGGCCTGGAACGACAATGAATTTTGCGAATTCTAATGATGTAGGGAAATACAAGACATTAAGTGGTGATCATTATATTCGTTTTAATTTTAATACAGGACCGATTAACCATAAATTATCGACAGGAATTAACCATACAGAATCTACGAACAGCTCCATTGGCTATTCTGGATCTAATGTAAGTGCAGATATTTATGGCGATCCAGTAAATTTTCCTAATATACGCATCCCTAAAAATTTAGCTTCTTTAAGTCATAACGAAAATTCTGCATATGGATATTTTTTACAGGATTTATTTTCTTGGGGGGACTTTCATATTTTACTTGGTACAAGACGTACTAAAAATATGGATAAAGGTGGGCTCATATTTAATCCCCAAAACCCGCCTGCACGGCAGTATCGAATTACTCCGAAAGCTACGTATGAAACCAGTAGTTATAATGCAGGTATTGTTTATGATTTAACATCCAATACCTCAGTTTATGCAGCTTATTCAACAGGGTTTTTACCTCAGTCGACAACCACGCAACTGTGTAGTGGTGGATTCAATTTCCCAAATATGGAAACAAAAAATAAGGAAGTTGGAATAAAAGGTGAGTCTCCTGATGGTGGATTGTCATGGAGTATCGCAGGTTATCAACTTGATCAAAAAAATGTGCTACGTTCACGACCTGGTTCACAATGTTATGACGTTGTTTCAGGTTCACAAGTAAAAGGCATTGAAGTTGAAACAGCAGGTCGTGTTTTACCAGGTTGGAATTTAACGTTTAACTATGCATACAACAAGACCAAAAATGTAGGGCAGCCAGAATATCTTCCTGCTGCGCAACCTGAACATCAAGCCAGTCTTTGGTCTACCTACGACTTTCAAAATGATGATCGCCTACGTGGATTCGGATTATCTTTGGGTATAACCGCCTACAGTAATTCTCGTTTGGGCTATAGTTCAAGCAGTTTAATGATTCCGGGTGGGGCACGTGTTGATGCAGGTGTTTCTTATCAGCATGAAAAAGATTGGTCTTTACGTTTAGGTGTAAAAAACGTCTTTGATCGTACCTTATATGGTTACGGTTCATCGACAACTTATGTACCTATCGCAGAAGGTCGTACAGCAACACTGACTTGGAAATATAGTTTCTAAAACTTAAAAATTATAAGGGTGCCTACTTTCAGTTTCAGTGGCATCCTCACTGAATAATGAATGAATTGTCATGAATCCCAAAATTGAACCAAATTTAAGACCTAGTGTTTTGCAACTGATTTTACCTTATTGGCTCAATAAGAAAAATTGGAAGGGCTGGGTATTGTTGGTGATTAACTTCATCCTCATGTTTGGTACAGTCTATATTGCGATTTGGTCAAATGAACTTGATGGGCAAGTGGTTGATGCCTTAGTAAGTCGAAAGTGGGATAGGCTATGGCAAGTTATTTTAATGGCAATGGGCGTGGGCTTAATTGCAGCAATTGTATCATTGGTCAGTGCCTATTTAGTCAATGAAGGTTTACGGTATCAGTGGCGAAGCTGGTTAACCAATTATTTTATTGAGAAATGGACGCAGCATCATGCCTATTATGGTATTGAGCGTGATGCAAGTGTTGATAATGCGGATCAGCGAATTGCTGAAGATGTCGAAATTTTTGTGCAATTAACAATGACTTTAGTCCTTGGCCCAATTCGCGTTATTACCATGGCTGTTTCTTTTACGATTGTGTTATG
The DNA here is from genome assembly GCA_047605045.1 of Acinetobacter sp. Classification (GTDB taxonomy): domain Bacteria; phylum Pseudomonadota; class Gammaproteobacteria; order Pseudomonadales; family Moraxellaceae; genus Acinetobacter. Next base: position 16,015 of record JASGGM010000017.1, read on the forward strand.
GCATTTATCTGGTTCACTACAGTTTTCTGCTTTTGGCTATGATTTTTCCATTACGGGATACATGGTATATGTAGTTTATGCCTATAGCATTGGTGATTTGCTTATTACACATTATACAAGCCGTCCGTTACTACAATTGTTTAACCGTAAGCAGACTGTTGAAGCAAATTTTCGTTATCAGGGAATGCAATTACGTGAAAATGCTGAACAAATTGCATTTTATCATGGCGATGATCAGGAACAGTTACGGCTCGTTAGACAGTTTGATCATGTTAAAACGAATTGGCGTAATATTATTTTTCGTACCGTTAAAATGACGTTTGTACGTGATATATACACCCTTCCAAATGCTTATCTTCCGACTTTGGCAGCATTGCCACGATACCTGTCTGGTGCAATCACGCTTGGCGATATGACTCGAATAACAGGTGCATTTAGTAGTGTAAAACAAGCCCTTAATTTTTTTCCTCAGGCTTACATTGATTTTGTTCGTTGGCGGGCAATTTGCAATCGTTTACAAGACTTAGTGGCAGCTATAAATATGGTAGAACATAAAAATGCCAAATTCACAAAAATTAAGTTACACCCATCACAAGATAATGTCATTAGCAGTGCTGGGCTAGGTTTAATTCGCCCGAATGGCGAGAGAATTACCACATCACCACCGATTCATATTAACCGAGGTGATCGTTGTTTAATTCAAGGCAAATCAGGGGCAGGTAAATCAACCTTACTTCGTGCGATTGCAGGCATTTGGCCTTACGGTGAAGGTGATATTTATTTACCTGATCGTCATAAGCTGATGTTTTTGCCGCAACGTAGTTATATTCCGACAGGTACATTGCAAGCTGCGCTTTGTTATCCACATGAAAGTTCCAATTTCACCCAAAGACAATGCATTGAAATTTTAAAAATCGTGCATTTGGAACATCTCATGGAAAAACTAGATGTAGAAGATCGTTGGCAACAAAAATTGTCAGGTGGCGAACAACAACGTTTGGCCATTGGCCGTGCCTTATTACAACAACCAGAATTCTTATTTCTGGATGAAGCGACGAGTGCTATTGACCCTGAAACTGAAAATTTTTTGTATCAAGCAATTTTAGCAACACTGCCAGATGCCGCAATTATCAGTGTCGCGCATCGTGAAAGTCTAACCCAATATCACGATCATATTATCAATTTAAATCGCAATGAAAAATAAATCATAAGTGATTTATTTTTCTACGTTAATTCTATTTTATATATTTCAGGAATAAAAATGTCTCAAATTTTAAATGTAACCAGTGAAAATTTCACACAATACGTCACTCCAGATTCAGGATTAATTTTATTAGATATCTGGGCGGAGTGGTGTGGTCCATGTAAACAATTATCGCCAATCTTAGATGAGGTTGCAGAAATGTTTGATGGAGACGTGCAAGTTCTCAAATTAAATGCGGATGAAAATAAGGAGATTACCGAGAAATTCACAGTACGCGGCTTACCAACTATGCTTATTTTTTTGAATGGTGAGGAGAAGGATCGTATTTTGGGTTTAATTTCAAAAACACGTATTACCCAAGTCCTCGAACAACACTTAGAAGGGTAATGCTATGCTCAGTTTTAACAATGATATTGCACTTAAAAAACAGATTGTAGAGCATCTTAAGCAATTGCCTGTAGATGAAACTATTTGGAAACGTAGTACGATTGCATGGGATGATAGTACTGGAAGTGGAAGTTTTGTTGGTCATATTGTTCAAAGTGAAAAATTAGATGACTGGGAAAAATTAGGCTTACCCAAATGGCTAGCGTTGAGTTTAGATTATTTTTTTACCGCCTCTACTGATTTAAAAACAGCAATTGAATTGGCAAGTTCAATTTTTAATGCAATTCCAGTGGGTTATGATGTACAGCATGTCGGTAGTCAGTATTTAATTCGGTTAATAACACATAAAGAATTGGGCATTTTAAAAGTAACAGATGCGCAGATATTAGTGAATGCATTAAATAAAATTATTGCGATTCAGCAACAGTGCTTGAAAAATGAAGACATTACAGCATCGACATGGCGTAGTTTGCGTAAAGAGATGATTGTAAACAGTCAAACGTTTGATGATGAAAGTCTGGAATATTTAATCTCAACTTTTGCTGAGGCTGCCGCATGGAACCCTGTAAATTCTCGCACTACGGTATCGGATAGTGTACGGATTTGGGGGCGTATTAAATCAAAAGCTCAACCATCTCTTAATTGGACCCAAGAACGTGAAAACCATGTTCGAAGTTTATTGAACAAACTATATAACGAAGCCAAAGCGCAACAAGCTGAAGGCAGTGAAGAATTTATTGATGTGTTTAAACTTTTGGAAAAATATGAACCAGAAGAATCCGCTTGGTTAAAAGCTGAAATAAAATGGAACCGAGTGCAACCTACTGTATTTAATGCCAAAGCAGCAGAACTTTTAGCTGATTTATTTACACAAGTGACTTAGTTTAGTGGTGAGGTCACGATACTGCTTTGAGAAAAATCATGTGGAATTAGGACTCTAAAGGGTAATCACAGTGTATTAAAAAGATACCTTCTGGATTGGTTTGACAGAGCAGTAGACTGATTCAGAAAGGTAGGCATCTCGTCACTGGCGACCCTCACTGTTTAATATACCCTATACGTGTATATTTTTATATAATTTACGATATATAACAATAATTTAGTTTAATTAAGGCGAAAAAATATAAGTGGTAATGCTATGTAGGAAAAGTTAAAATTCATTTTTTAGATAAAGATGTGAAAAATAATACTTTAATATATATATGTTTTTAAAAATAAAATATGAATAAATATTTTTGAAAAATAATTAGAGATTTAAATTTATACCCCATGTGGGTATTATTGACCCAAATGTGAAGAAATGATTTATGACTGATCATTCCCAGTGACGGATAGTCATGATGTCTATCATACAGAAAAAGGAAAAATACCTTTTATTAAAGAAAAATCTATTGTTCAACAAGTAGAGTGTGGAGAGTTCTTTAGTTTTGCTTCTGAGGCAGACCTAACAGAAAGAAGTCAAGATTTAGTAGATTTTTTACAGTCTGAAAATAATATTTAAAGGGGTTTAAATCATGTCTAATCATCTAATTCGCTTACCTAGTTTTAAGCAGTTCCGTCATGTTCTGCGAGGAATTTATAATCTGCTGAATAACAGCCAACGTTACAAACTTTTATTTTCAGTATTTTTGGTTGCAGTATCATCTATATTAAGTGCCAGTACGATTATTTTACTGGCGTGGATTTTGGAGGATACACAGTCAACCCAAGTGGATATTCATTCGATCTTCTGGTTGATGCTGGCATTTGTATTAGCAAAGGCTTTGAGTCATTTAATTTGC
>JASGGM010000018.1:0-19347 GCA_047605045.1 Acinetobacter sp.
CTTTGTTGATTGCATAACTGGCAGGATTGCAATGTCGTAGCATTTGTGCCATCCATTGCAATTGCCAGAGAGAACCATCTAAGCGGATTGCCAATGGCGCATGCTGTTGAAACATCCATTGTATGGCTTTGAGTGGAATGCCTGGTGCTGCCCAAGGGGTAGAATAACCTGGTGAAATCTGTCCTGCATTGGCAAAACTGGTTTCTTGTGCTGGATTGGGTTGGCGGTCTACAACAGTGACTTTTGCCCCTTGTTTCGCCAAATAGTACGCACTGGTTACTCCAATGACGCCACTACCTAAAATAATAACGTGCATCCCAAACTCTCAATCGAATTCTAGTTTATTTACCCAGTATATGTCGAAATTAGTAGTTTTTTTCACTGTTTTTATGACATTATTCCATGTGATTTATTGGTTTTTTTGTCAAAGTTCAGGGTTTTAAGGGAAAGTTATGCGTGTATTGGATCGTACCGATCGATTAATTTTAAATATTCTGCAAAGGGACGGAAAAATTACAATGGGTGAACTTGCTTCACGTATTAATTTATCGACAACACCTTGTTCGGAACGGGTCAAGCGCCTTGAGCGAGATGGAGTGATTACAGGCTATCATGCACGTTTGAATCCAGCCTTAGTCGATAAAAATTTATTGGTCTTTTTGGAAATAAAATTATCTGCAAAATCTGGTGATGTTTTTGATCGCGTTGCTTCGGATTTAGTTGAAATTCCTGAGGTTTTGGAGTGCCATTTAATTTCAGGTGAATTCGACTATCTCGTGAAAGCAAGATTAAAAGAAATGAGCGCGTATCGACGATTGTTGGGAGATTTACTTAAAAAACTACCTGCTTCGGCTTCATCTCATAGTTATGTGGTGATGGAGGAAGTGAAAGAGACTTTGTATTTGGAGTTGAAATAATTCAAATGTTTGTTCGACCTTGATTTTTGAAAGATCAAGGTCTTTTGTATGCGTTGATTCATTGTCAAATCTATAAATCGTTTCGAATTTGCATCAATAATTCGAAATTACGAAGACGTTTTTCAGTATCGTAAAGATCACAAGTAAAAAATATTTCATCTGCATTTGTCTGATGTATTACGCTCTGTAAACCCGCTTTTACTTTTGAAGTTGAACCAATTTGAGCCATGGCCAGAAAATTCATTACTGCATTTTGTTCGGCGGTCGACCATAAATTTTCCATACTTGCTATTGGTGGTCTTAATTTTAAACTTTCGCCCCGAAATAGGGCAAGAATACGTTGATAAACACTGGTTGCTAAAAATTCGGCTTCTGCATCTGAGTCAGCCACAACGGTAGGAATGCCAATCGCAACATAAGGCTGATCGAGATATTGTGATGGTTGAAAATTTTCTCGGTAAAGCTGGAGTGCTTGATGTAGCATGCGTGGCGCAAAATGTGAGGCAAATGCATAAGGCAAACCAAGTTTTGCCGCAAGCTGCGCGCTAAATAAACTTGAACCCAGTAACCAAACAGGGACATGGGTGTGTTGACCAGGAGTCGCGATAATTTTTTGGTGGTTTTGAGGCTTGTCAAAATAACTGAGTATTTCTAGGACATCTTGAGGAAATTGGTCTTCAGTTTCTTGTCGTCCACGACGTAACGCATGCATAGTGGCAGGGTCGGTGCCTGGTGCACGCCCTAGACCAAGGTCAACGCGATTTGGAAATAAAGTTGCCATTGTTCCAAATTGTTCTGCGACAACCAAGGGTGCATGGTTAGGAAGCATGATACCGCCAGAACCGAGTCGTAATGTAGAGGTATGATTTAATAAATGAGTAAGAAGTACAGCGGTTGCAGAACTTGCTATGCCATCCATATTATGATGTTCGGCAAGCCAAAAACGATGATATCCAATTTTTTCGGCAAATTGAGCCAGTTCTACACTGTGTGCTAAGGTGTGTTGTATGGTTTGATTGAAACGGATTGGAGCAAGTTCTAAAATTGAAAATTGCGGTATTTTTTGAGTACTCATAATGTCAAAATCAGGTATGGTCTATAAGATCAACATACCTGATTTTATTTGATGACTAAAGTCTATTTGGTTAAAGCTTAGCAATGATCCCAAGCATTAACGGTAGTAATGATGACGCGCTTTGCGATAATGACTTTTCTTGTAAGAGCGTTGACGGTCTGCACGTTTGTCATTGGCAATTTTGTTACCTAAAGCACCACCACCTGCAGCACCTAATGCCGAACCAACAAGGCTACCATTACGACCGCCAATGCTGTTACCGACTGCATAACCAGTTGCACCACCTACTGCACCACCAATGGCAGAAGATGTACGATTACGTTTATTGCTAGAAACAGCAGCACCTGCACCACCACCAAGGGCAGAACCAATTAAGGCACCACTGCTGCCACCTACATGACGACCCACTGCGTTACCAGCAACACTACCTAAAGCACTGGTTAAAGCAACGGTTGTTGAGTTGCTTGCATGCGCAACACTGGTCATAGCACTGACAGCAAAAGCCGAACTGAATAGAATCGCTACAAAATTTTTCATCTTTTTACTCCATGCCGTTATATGACATCTTTCGGTGAGGTAACAGTAACAAATTAATTCAATGTAAAAATGGAGAACCGTTCATGGCTTGGGAGTTTTTAGTTAAGCTTTGTATATTTTCTATGAATATAATTTATTAATGTAAATTTTGATGGGTGAGTTGATGAATAAATCGCCATTATTCATGATAACGATGCAATTACTGAAGCTCGTATAGGAATTACGGTAGAGAATCGTTACACTATGCCACATTTAAATAAGCTGATTTCATAATTTCTAAAAGTGAAATTCACCGTTTAACGAGATATTTAGCGCATGAAAGAATCGTTACGTTTACGATTAGACCAACTCTCTGACCGACATGAAGAACTGACTGCTTTGCTGGCAGATGTTGAAGTGATTTCGGATAACAAACGTTTTCGTAAATTATCACGAGAACATAGTGATTTAAGTGAAATTACAGAAGTTTGGCATAAATATTGTCAAGCAGAGCAGGACATAGCAACTGCTGAAGATATGCTTTCCGATCCAGATTTTAAAGATATGGCTCAGGAGGAAATTAAAGAAAACCGCGCTGTATTGGAAGCTCTGGAAGCAGATTTAAATATTTTAATGATTCCAAAAGACCCGAATGATGCCAATGCTGCTTATTTAGAAATACGTGCGGGAACAGGGGGTGATGAAGCGGCTATTTTCTCTGGCGACCTATTCCGTATGTATAGTAAATATGCCGAAACACAAGGGTGGCGGATTGAAATACTATCGGAAAATGAAGGAGAGCATGGCGGTTATAAAGAAGTAATTTGCCTTGTGAATGGTGATGGGGTGTATGGGCGGCTGAAATTTGAAAGTGGTGCTCATCGTGTACAGCGTGTACCTGCGACAGAGTCTCAGGGGCGGGTACATACATCTGCTTGTACCGTTGCCATATTGCCTGAAGTAGATGTCGATACGACGGTTGAGATTAATCCAGCCGATTTACGTATAGATACGTATCGTGCATCGGGTGCTGGTGGACAGCATATTAACAAGACAGATTCAGCCGTCCGTATTACCCACATTCCTACAGGCGTTGTAGTGGAATGTCAGGATGAGCGTTCACAACATAAGAACAAGGCAAAGGCAATGGCTTTGTTGGTATCGCGCTTGGAAAATGCCAAACGTGCTGCACAAGAAAATGCTACATCGGAAATGCGCCGTGATTTGGTCGGTTCGGGAGACCGTTCGGAACGTATTCGTACTTATAATTATCCTCAGGGACGTATGACGGATCATCGGATCAATCTCACCCTATACAAGTTGGATGCAATTATGGAAGGTGATTTGACAGAACTTCTTGATAGTCTTCATCGTGAATATCAGGCGGATCAGTTGGCTTTATTGGCACAGCAAAATGGCGGCTAATTTTTCGAAATAGGTTTGAACGATCAAATCAAGAGGATATAACGTTGAATATTGCACAAGCACTTCATCTTCGTGGAGATGTTGATGGCTATGAACGTCAGGAAGCAATATGGTTACTTGAACATATTCTTGGGATTGGTGCGCTTGAATTAAAAATGCGAATGATGGACCATTTAACGGTAGCGCAAGAGCAACAGTTCTTAAATGGTTTAATGCGCTTGTCTCAGGGGGAACCACTGGCTTATATCATTGGTTCACAGCCATTTTGGACGTTGGATTTAAAAGTAACGCCCGATACTTTAGTACCACGTCCTGACACAGAAATATTGGTTGAAACAGTACTGGCATTGGATCTTTCTGAGACAACATCAATGGTCGATTTGGGTACGGGGACGGGTGCGATTGCTTTAGCGTTAGCAAAAGAAAATCCGACTTGGCAAGTACTGGCAACCGATGTGTATTTTCCGACGCTTGAGGTGGCTCAACTGAATGCACAGCGACATTTATTGCCTCAAGTTCAATTTTTATGTAGCGCATGGTTTGAAGCGATTCCTGCACAAAAATTTGACCTGATTGTTTCCAACCCTCCTTATATCGATCCAGATGATCAGCATCTGGTTAATCTACATTATGAGCCTGAACGTGCACTGGTTGCAGAAGCAAAGGGACTGGCCGATTTACAACATATCATTGATGAAGCACGTCATTGGCTGAATACCGACGGATGGGTTGTGCTTGAACATGGTTATGATCAAGGCATACAAGTCAGAGAAATTTTTAAGCAAGCTGGTTTTGCACAAATTCAAACCCGAAAAGATTATGGAAATAATGATCGAGTTACACGAGCACAATGGTTGTCAAATTCTTAATTCTTTTAAATTTTAATGTGATTTAAATTTAGCAGCTGTTTTTAAAGACAAAAATGCAACATTTTTTAGACTTATGCTATACTTTTACGCCAAGTCGTCCGCATCTCCCAATGTAGGATTGACTTTGCAAAATGAGCTGCATCGACATGCAGCTTTTTTAATTTCGGTATGTTATCGGTTGAGTCATGTACTCACATCGACACGTTTTGTGTGGAATGCGATAGCAATGCGTTTGTGCTTCAACGATTTAGTAACCACCTCATTATGTGGTATGAGTTTTGCAAGGCTACAAGCATAAACATATCATTCAAGGGCTATTTATGGCGACTTCTCAATCTTCTACTGGTGTACTTGAGCGTTTGTTCAAGTTAAGTGAAAACAAAACAACGCTTAGAACAGAAATTCTGGCAGGTGTCACTACATTCATTACCATGTGTTATATCATCATTGTGAATCCGATGATTTTATCTGCAACTGGGATGGATCATGGTGCAGTGTTTGTTGCTACATGTTTGGCGGCTGCTATTGGCTGCTTGGTGATGGGGTTGGTCGCAAACTATCCAATTGCTTTGGCTCCTGGAATGGGCTTAAACGCATATTTTACCTATTCTGTTTGTTTAGGCATGGGTGTACCTTGGCAAACGGCTTTAGCAGCAGTATTTGTATCTGGGATCATTTTTATTTTGATCAGTTTCCTGAAGGTTCGAGAAGCAATTGTCAATGCTATTCCGATGTCCCTTAAATTTGCGATTGGTGGGGGAATCGGTCTGTTTCTTGCACTAATCGGTTTAAAAAATGCGGGATTGGTCATTCATAATGAAGCAACTTTGGTGGGTTTGGGTAATTTAAAACAACCTACAGCATTGTTGTCGTTATTAGGCTTTCTGATGATTGTTGTGATGCACCATTTTCGTGTGCGTGGCGCAATTATTGTGAGTATTTTAGTGGTGACTGCCATTGGCTCTTTCTTGGGACTTAATCAATTTCAAGGGGTTGTAGGCGACGTACCATCGATTGCACCGACATTCTTGCAAATGGATTTTCATGGTTTATTCACGGCCAGCATGGTTGGCGTAATTTTTGTCTTCTTTTTGGTCGACTTATTTGATTCTACAGGAACATTAGTGGGTGTGGCTCATCGTGCAGGATTATTGCAAGACGGTAAGCTTCCTCGGTTGAAAAAAGCATTGTTTGCCGACTCAAGTGCAATTGTTGCTGGGGCAGCATTAGGAACATCATCCACTACACCGTATATCGAATCTGCGTCGGGTGTAGCTGCTGGCGGGCGTACAGGCTTAACGGCCGTGGTTGTTGCAATCTTATTTATCGCATGTCTATTTTTTGCACCTTTGGCACAATCCGTTCCTGGTTTTGCAACAGCACCAGCACTGATTTTCATTGGTGTTCTGATGATACAGGGCATTGTGAATATTGAATGGCAAGATATTACCGAGGCTGTTCCCGCATTTTTAACGATCGTCTTTATGCCTTTTGCATATTCAATTGCCGATGGTATTGCAATGGGCTTTATTAGCTATGCCTTAATTAAATTATTTACAGGTCAAGCAAAGGCTGTGCCTTATATGGTCTGGATTATTGCCATTTTATGGGTCATTAAATTTATTGCATTTGGTGGCTAATTTTTGTTATTTAATTTAAAGGTGTAAACACTGTTTACACCTTTTTTATTTTAGGAGATTCCATGAATCAACTGGAGTTAATTCGAGCTTTGCCTAAGGCAGAGTTACATGTACACATTGAAGGAACTTTTGAGCCTGAGTTGATGTTTGCAATTGCGCAAAGAAATGAAATTGCGATTCCATATAAAACAGTGGAAGACGTGAAGCAGGCCTATAATTTTCACAATTTACAATCATTTCTCGACATTTATTATGCGGGTGCGAATGTCTTAATTCATGAGCAAGATTTTTATGACCTCGCGTGGGCATATTTTGAAAAATGTCATGAAGATCGAGTTGTACATACAGAAATGTTCTTCGATCCACAAACGCATACAGATCGGGGGATTGCTTTCGAAACTGTAGTGCAGGGGCTACGCCGTGCTTGTCAGGATGCAAAAACAAAATTAGGCATTAGTGCTGAACTCATTATGTGTTTCTTACGCCATTTAAGCGAAGAGGCGGCATTTGAGACACTGGAACAAGCTTTACCTTTTAAAGATGTCATTATTGGGGTTGGTCTGGATTCGAGTGAAGTTGGACACCCACCTGAAAAATTTGAACGTGTTTTTGCGAAAGCACGAGAAGAAGGATTTTTAATTGTTGCGCATGCTGGTGAAGAAGGACCAGCAGATTATGTCTGGCAAGCGTTAGATTTGCTGAAAGTGAATCGTATAGACCATGGTGTACGTTCAGAAGAAGATCCGAAATTGATGCAACGTTTAGCACAAGAACGCATGCCACTCACAGTATGTCCACTCAGTAATCTAAAATTGTGTGTCGTAGACAACATGACTCAGCACAATATAAAACGATTATTAAATGAAGGTTTGTGTGTAACAGTAAATTCAGATGATCCAGCTTATTTTGGTGGTTATATGAATGATAACTTCTTTGCGATTCATGATGCGTTACAACTTACGAATGCTGAATTGAAACAGCTTGCCATTAATTCATTTGAAGCTTCATTTTTAAGTGATTCATTGAAAGAGAAATGGATTAATCAGATTCAAGCGATTTGAGTTCAATAGGGCATCTCGATATGGGAATGCCCTATTTTTTGTCATATTTTAATTTTTTGGTTGTCTGGTCATGCTTCTAAGCACATTATCTTTGTCTATAAAATGGTGTTTAAGGGCAGCAGCAATATGCCCAACCAACAATAAACCAGCAGCCCAAGAAATATAAATGTGCAATGGTTTCACAATTGCCATAATCTGTGGATTTTCATTTAATAACGTTGGTAAGTTAAATAAATATAAGACAGGCGCAGGATGTCCTGCTGACCAACTAAACAAACAACCCGTAATGGGTAAGGCCAATAGCATAAAATATAAACCTAAATGACCCAAATGCGCTAAAATCTTCATTGGTTTGGACATTGTATCGGGTAGTTCAGGTGCTGGATGGGTGTATCGCCAAAATAATCGTATCACAACTAAAAATATAATCGTGGTTGCTATATTTTTATGTAATGTAATGACATTGCCTTTATAAGCACCATCAACATCATAGCTTAAAAAATTGCCACTGTAGAAACCAATGATCCATGCAACAATAAAAATAATTGCCATGAGCCAATGAAGAAACTGTGCTGTAGGTGTGTAATATTGGGGCTTGCTATTATTCATAGAGAGTCACTCTTTGTAATAAGATGGCGGGCAGTAAATATTAGGATAAGGAATATATAAACATTTATAAACCTTCAGAATAAACTCATTGTGTTGCATAGATAGGACAGTATAGGATTTTACGAGATTAATTTGTAAACAAACAATTTGATATCATCTTTTTTTTACATAAAACGTATTCGAATCAAATCGTGTTCAGGCAAAATAAGCGATTAATTCATTTACTGTGAAATGTAGACATCATGAAAAAATTAATTTTGGCTTCGGTTACTGCAACACTTTTATTATCTGCATGTGCGACAGAGGGTACATCAGGGATTTCAACGACAGCCAATTCCACAGCTCAGCAATTGGGATCAACTGCCATTAAACTTGCAATTAATGCAAAATGTACGACAGAGTTGAATAACTATCCAGCATGGCAGACGGTAAGTAAAGTACTTAGTTCAGACCAAAAACAAACGCTACAAGACAATGTATGTGGTTGTGTAAGTGAAAAAGCGCCTGAAAGTATCACAGCTGTTGACTTGGCAGCCGCTGCCATGAACCCATCACAACGATCTACGATTGCCAGTAAAGCAATTGGTAATACGGTTAATCAATGTGTGTCTGAAGTCTTTAAACAATAAGATGATGAATATGGTTATTCATATTGCTGGTGTAGATGAAGCAGGGCGAGGACCATTGGTAGGTTCCGTGGTTGCTGCTGCTGTTATTCTTGATCCAAAACATCCTATCAATGGATTAAATGACTCTAAAAAACTGACCGAAAAGAAACGTGAAAAGTTATTTTTAGAGATTCAGGAAAAAGCACTCGCTTGGTCAATTGCAGAAGCAACACATTTAGAAATTGATGAACTTAATATCCTACAGGCCACTTTTCTTGCCATGACACGTGCAGTGGCAGGACTTACAGTCTCACCTGATAAAGTGATTGTTGATGGAAATCAAATTCCGAAAGGGCTTGAAATAGCATGTGAAGCGATTGTTGGTGGTGATGCAACACATGCTGAAATCAGTGCTGCTAGTATTTTGGCAAAAGTGACTCGAGACCATCAAATGGTTGTACTTGATGCACAATATCCTGAATATGGATTTGCCAAACATAAGGGATACCCAACCAAAGCACACTTTGAAGCCATCGCAAAATTTGGTGTGATTGATCAGCATCGTCGTAGTTATGCGCCTGTAAAAAGGGCATTAGGGTTGTTATAGGTTGATGAAGTTTAAAAATTAAACAATGAAAAAGCGATCTAAAAAGATCGCTTTTTCATATGAAGTGTCACCCCAATATAGGGAAAACCTTAACGATTGAATTTATCTTGATTAAACTCTTCGTCATAGAACGAAGGTTGGTAATCTTGATCAATATTCTGTAAGTGTTCGTGCATAGCACGTTCGTGTTGAATTCTTTGATAAATTTCTTCACGATGAACCGATACTTCTTTCGGGGCATTCACGCCAATGCGAACTTGGTTACCTTTAACACCAAGTACTGTCACACTGACTTGATCGCCAATCATTAAAGTTTCTCCGACACGTCGAGTCAGAATCAGCATGTTTGTCTCCTTGCTAAACGCTAAACCTGCATTGTTTTCATGCAAAATTTAAACCACAACCTCAACTAAAAAATATTTTACCTGAAAAATACGTTCAGGGGTGACTTGAAATGACAAAGTCAAATATTTCTTAAATATTACTGTTTAATATAACAGAGCCACACTACGGAAAATAGGGTGGCTCAGCTTTTTTATTGTACATCTCTCAATTAATCGAGAAATTATGTGAAAAGTATTTAAGCGCGCGCGCTACTTTCACCGTGTTCACGGTCTAAACCGAAAGCAGTATGTAAGCAACGAACAGCAAGCTCAAGGTAGTTTTCTTCGATGAGGACTGAGATTTTGATTTCAGAGGTTGAAATCATCAGAATGTTAATGCCTTCATCTGCAAGGGCTGTAAACATTTTACTGGCTACGCCAGCATGTGAACGCATTCCTACACCAACAATTGAAACTTTAACAATATCATCACGCGCAGTGACTTCACGCGCATTAATTTCTTGGGCCGTATTATTTAAAATAGTTTTAGCTTTAGCGAAATCAGTACGGTTTACAGTAAATGTAAAGTCAGTTGTGCCATCTTCTTCAATATTTTGAACAATCATGTCCACTTCAATATTGGCATCACTGATTGGCGATAAAATTTTAGAAGCAATACCTGGTTCATCAGGTACACCTAAAATGGTGAGTTTTGCTTCATCACGGTTAAAAGCAATACCGGCAATAATTGGCTGTTCCATAGTATCTTCCGCTTCTGTAGTAATGAGTGTACCAACATTTTGTTTGAAATCATCATCAAATGCACCATCGTTGTCATTGTCAAAACTAGACAATACACGTAATGGAACTTGATATTTACCTGCAAATTCAACAGATCGAATTTGTAAAACTTTTGAACCTAAAGAAGCCATTTCCAGCATTTCTTCAAAAGAAATACGATCTACTTTTTTCGCTTTGGGTGCAACACGAGGATCGGTGGTATAAACGCCATCTACATCGGTATAAATTTGGCATTCATCGGCTTTCAATGCTGCAGCAAGTGCAACACCAGAGGTGTCAGAACCACCACGGCCTAAGGTTGTGGTATTGCCAAGTGTATCGACACCTTGGAAACCTGCAACGACGATGACACGACCAGCGTCTAAATCGGCAGTCATGACATCGGTGTCAATCGACTCAATACGTGCTTTGGTGAAAGCGCTGTCGGTTTTAATGCCAACTTGACGACCCGTATACGATTTAGCTTCTACACCAATTGAGTTGAGTGCCATCGCTAACATGGAAATCGTCACCTGTTCACCCGTAGAAACCATTTGGTCAAGTTCTCGGGGATCAGGTGTTTCGGTAATGGACTTCGCAAGCGCCAATAAGCGGTTGGTTTCACCACTCATTGCAGATACGACCACCACAACCTTGTGACCGTGATCGTGCCAACGCTTTACACGACGAGCTACATTTAAAATGCGCTCGGGTGTACCCATTGAAGTACCACCATATTTTTGAACGATTAAAGCCATAGTTGTTCCATATTCAGCCATGACCCTGAGCGGCGTTCAGGGTCAGTTACACAAAAGTGAAGTCTTAGTTCTGAGCAAGCCAAGCAGGCAGAGCTGCGATGACGGACTCAAACTTTTCGTTTAGTGGCGCGCCACCTTGTGCTAAGTCAGGTTTACCACCACCTTTACCACCGAGTTCGGTTGCTAAGTGTTTAATGATATCCCCAGCTTTTAGTTGAGCAGTATATTGTTGCGTAACCGATGCAAGAAGGCTGACTTTGTCATCTTCCACACCAATTAAGACAATAACAGCATCAGCTAATTTTGATTTCACGCTGTCATGTAAATGACGTAGTGATTTAGCATCTATATTTTGAACGGTTGATATTAAAGTTTGACGACCTTGGATATCTTGAACCTGATTCAATAATTCGGATGCTTGGAAATTCGCTAATTTTTGATTGAGTTGCTCGATCTGTTTTTGCAGTGCAGTTGCATGATCGACAGATGCTTGAACTTTCTCAAGGGTTTGATCTTTTTGCGCTTTTAAAATACCGTTGATATTTTGAATTGTACGGTCTGCTTTCTGTACATTTTCAATCGCTTTGTTGCCTGTAATTGCTTCAATACGACGTATACCAGCGGCTACACCACTTTCAGAGCTAATTTTAAATAGTCCGATATCCCCTGTACGACGTACATGGATACCACCACAAAGTTCAATCGAGAAAGCTTTACCATCAACCACGGTTCCCATGGTAAGTACACGAACTTCATCGCCATATTTTTCACCAAACAGCATCATCGCACCTTTGGTTTTGGCAGTTTCGATATCTAATAACTCTGTTTGCACAATGGTGTTGGCAATGACTTCTTGGTTGACCAAGCGTTCAACCTGTTGCAATTGCTCAAAAGTAACCGCTTGATCATGAGCAAAGTCGAAACGTAAAACATCTGAAGCGACCAGAGAGCCTTTCTGTTGCACATGGGTACCCAGAATTTCACGTAAAGCCGCATGGAGTAAGTGTGTCGCCGAGTGATTACGTGCAGTTGCTTCACGAATATCTGCTTTCACGATGGCATCGACATTCTGAGAAGTTTTTAGGCTTCCTACGGTTACAATACCTTGATGAACAAAGGCTTTGCCTGATTTTTTAGTGTCTTGAACTTCAAAGATACCTGTGTCATTTTTAAAGATACCTGTGTCGCCAATTTGACCACCACTTTCAGCATAGAACGGTGTTTGGTTCAATACAATCAGTGCTTCATCGCCTTCGACCACTTCATCAACTTGTTCGCCATCTTTGTAGATTGCAACAATTTGGCCTTGACCTTGAGTGGCTGTATAACCATCAAATTGTGTATTGCTATCGACTTTAACAATGGTGTTGTAATCGACATTAAACTTACCTGCATCACGAGCGCGTTGACGTTGAGCAGCCATTTCAGTTGCAAAACCAGCTTCATCGATTGTGAGTTCACGCTCACGTGCAATGTCGGCAGTTAAATCGGCAGGGAAACCGTAGGTGTCATACAATTTAAAAACAACTTCACCAGGAATGACCTTGCCTTTAAGTTGACTTAACTCACCTTCAAGTACTTTTAGGCCTTGTTCAAGGGTTTTGGCGAACTGTTCTTCTTCTTTGAGTAAAGCCGCTTGAATGCGTTCACGATTTTCAATCAATTGAGGGTAGGCTTCGCCCATGACATCAATGAGTGGTTGCAGCATTTTATAGAAGAATGTACCTGTTGCCCCTAATTTGTTGCCGTGACGAACTGCACGACGGATGATACGGCGTAATACATAGCCACGGCCTTCATTGGATGGGTTGACACCATCTGCAATCAGGAAACTACAAGAACGGGCATGGTCGGCAACAACACGTAAAGAAGGTTGACCTTCGTCTTGAATGCCAATAATTTCAGCAGCGCCTTTAAGAAGGTGTTGGAATAGGTCAATATCGTAGTTTGAATTAACGTGTTGAAGAACAGCAGAGATACGTTCTAGCCCCATACCTGTGTCGACAGATGGTGCAGGGAGTGGGTGTAAAACACCGTCAGCAGTACGATTAAACTGCATAAACACGTTGTTCCAAATTTCGATAAAACGGTCACCATCTTCTTCAGGTGAACCTGGTAAACCGCCCCAAATATGATCGCCGTGATCGTAGAAAATTTCTGAACATGGACCACATGGACCTGTATCGCCCATTGCCCAGAAGTTATCTGAGGCGTATTTTTCACCTTTGTTATCGCCAATACGAATGATACGTTCAGCGGCTAAACCGACTTCTTTATTCCAGATGTCAAATGCTTCATCATCGGTATGGTAAACCGTGACATATAATTTATCTTTTGCTAGACCCAACCATTGTTCTGAGGTTAGAAATTCCCAAGCATAAGTAATCGCATCACGTTTGAAATAGTCACCAAAAGAAAAGTTACCTAGCATTTCAAAAAAGGTATGATGACGAGCGGTATAACCCACATTGTCTAAATCGTTATGTTTACCACCAGCACGAACGCACTTTTGTGAAGATGTCGCACGGACATAATCACGTTTTTCAAGACCCAGAAAGCAATCTTTAAACTGGTTCATACCTGCATTGGTAAAAAGTAGGGTCGGGTCGTTGGCAGGAACGAGTGAACTCGACGCAACACGTGTATGACCTTTGGTTTCAAAGAAATGCAAAAAGGCTTCACGAATTTCAGCGGACGTCATAAAACGTGTACTCACAACAAGTCACTCCATCTAATCATTTTGGCTGTACGCACTTAATCAAATCTTATTAAAAGTTAAAATTGATTAATACGATGCTGTTAATTTTAAAAACGCCAAATTATAACGAAAAATAGGGGGATGACCAATGATTTTGCCGACATTCCCTACAAATGTGTGAAGAAATAAAATAACTTTTCTCACAAAGTGCTGACTTGGATTAACATAGGCGCTGTTTTAAGCTTGAAATGAAGGGCACAACATGCAACGAGTGGCAATCAATGGGTTTGGTCGAATTGGGCGCAACGTGGTGCGTGCATGGTTTGAAAATCCAAAAAAATTCGATTTTGAAATTGTTGCAGTCAATGACGTTGCTGATGTTGAAACCTTATTGCATTTATTTAAATATGATTCTACACATGGCCGTTTTCAGGGACATGTCGATATTATTGAAGAACAAAATTGTAGTTTTTTATCAGTTCGGTCTGGAAATGAACAGTTAGAAATTCAAGTGCTATGTGGTGCAAACCCTGAGCAGTTACCGTGGGATAAATTACAGATAGATGTTGTACTGGAGTGCACAGGATTATTTCGTTCTAGAGAGGCGGCGACGCGGCATATTCAGGCGGGCGCCAAACGGGTGATTATTGGTGCAGCACCATTCGATACTGTTGATATTGCAGTGGTATATGGTGTGAATCATCAGCAAGTCAAAGCGACCGATCAGATTATTTCAAGTGTATCTTGTACCACGCAAGCATTGGTGCCTTTGGTTAAAATTTTAGATGATCAATTTGGAATTGAATCGGCATTAATGACGGAAATCCATGCCGTAACTGCCGATCAGCCTGCATTAGACCATGCACATCGGGATTTGCGCCGTGCCAGAGCAGCGGGGCATAATATTATTCCAACCACATCAAGTGCATTGGGTGCGTTAAAACAAGTTATGCCTAAAATGGCCAATCGTGTGAATGGTTATTCAATACGTGTTCCTACCATTAATGTGGCAGCGATTGATTTAAGTTTTGTGGCACAATCTGATGTGAGTGTACAAGCTTTGAATCAGGCATTTATAATCGCATCGCAAAGCGATTATGCCAAGATTATGGCAGTAACAGATGAAGCATTAGTCTCGAGTGATTTTAATCATTCTCCTGAGTCGTTAATTGTCGATTTGAAGCAGACGATGGTTGTTGGTCGTCAAGCCAAAGTTTTTGCTTGGTATGACAATGAATGGGGATATGCCAATCGTTTATTGGATTTATGTGATTCATTTTAAGGTGCGCTGGTAATTTTATGATGTTTAAAAACGCACGTTTTTGATTGAATCTGTCGCTACAGCTGCATTTCGTGCATTTAAAAATGTGCTTTATCAAGAACTTTAATTTTCATGAAAATCGGCAGTGCATCTCATAAATGATCGTGTTACACTTAGTGAAATCGGGTGTGTTCCCGATTTTTTTATGCGGATTAATCCCGCTTCGCTCAGATTTTAGGTTAGCAACATGCCCATTTCAGAGACATGGTTATTGCCTGATGGTGTAGCAGATGTGTTACCCGAACAAGCGCAAGTTATAGAAACATTTCGTCGTGAGGCTTTGGATTTCTTTGCAGTCCATGGCTATCAGTTGGTCTATACGCCATTTATTGAATATATCGAATCTTTATCTTCTCTTTCTGAATCTACTCAGGATCTCGACCTTGTCACCTTTAAAGTGATTGATCAGCTGTCTGGTCGATTATTAGGGGTGCGTGCCGATATGACACCTCAGGTTGCGCGTATTGATGCTCATGTTCATGCGTTAAATGGTATTGCACGTTATTGCTATGCTGGAACTGTGTTACATACACGTCCACAGGGCTTGAGTGCTTCTCGAACACCATTGCAATTGGGTGCCGAGTTATTTGGTCATGACAGCATAGATGCCGATGTTGAACTGATTAATATGATGCTTGGTCTATTACAGAAGTTCGACTTTTTGGAAGGCGCACATTTAGACTTAGGACATGTTGGATTATTCCGAAGTTTAATTAAAAAAGCGCAATTAGACAAAAATACCGAAGCTGAGTTATTTGATATTTATCAGCGTAAAGCATTGCCAGAGCTGCAATTATTTACTCAAAATTTAGCATTTGGCCAAGACTTTTATGCATTGGGTCGTTATTCAAGCGATCTAGATGCATTGCAACAATATCTCAGCGAAGCTATTTTAGTCGATGATGAATTCAAACACGCATTTGATATTTTGTTAGCGACACGGAATCAAATTCAACAATATTGGCCAAATTTGAATGTCGGGGTCGATGTTGTTGAGCTACGTGGTTATCACTATCATACAGGACTTATGTACGCTGTTTATGCGCCACAAAATGCACAAGCCTTAGCCAAAGGCGGACGTTATGATGGTATTGGTGAGCATTTTGGTCGTGCCCGTCCTGCAACAGGATTTAGTTGTGATATTTACGCTTTAGTCGCCAAACAGTTTGAAACCATCGATACGATTGTTGCACCGAAAGGTCAACAACCTGATTTAGTAAAAGCGATTGCGGAGGCTCGTGCTTCTGGCAAGCGTGTGGTGCAATTACTTGGCAATGATGATCTTTCATCCGTTCCTTATGCGACACAAGAGTTAGTGTTTAAGGACAATGTTTGGCAGATTGTAAAGATTTAACCTTAATCTTCCAGAATGATATACGTATAAACATGTCGTCATTCTAAAAGATTACAGTCAATTTTAACTATGTGAATGAGGCTATTATGGGCAAGAATGTTGTGGTACTTGGTACCCAATGGGGCGACGAAGGTAAAGGTAAAATCGTTGACCTGCTCACAGATCAAGCGGCTGCTGTGGTTCGTTATCAAGGCGGACACAATGCAGGACATACACTGGTCGTTGGTGGTAAAAAAACTGTATTACACCTCATTCCATCGGGCATTTTACGTGAAAATGTATTGTGCTTAATAGGGAATGGCGTGGTGCTTTCGCCTGCAGCGTTAATTGATGAAATGGCTGTATTGGAAAAAGAAGGCGTACCTGTTAAAGATCGCTTACGTGTCTCTCCAAACTGTCCATTAATTCTTCCAAACCACATTGCACTTGACCAAGCGCGTGAGAAAAAACGTGGCAATGCCAAAATTGGTACAACGGGTCGTGGTATTGGTCCTGCGTACGAAGATAAAGTTGCTCGCCGTGCAGTTCGTGTTGCCGATCTCGTTCGTGGTGGTGAAGCACTAGAAGCACAATTGGCAGAATTGCTTGAGTTCCATAATTTCCAGTTGACGCAATTCTATGGTGTTGAAGCCATTCAACTTGAAGCCGTTTTGGCATTATGTAATCAATGGCGTGAAGTGCTTGCACCATTGGTGCTGGATGTGACGGAAACTTTGCATGAATACCGTAAAGCAGGTAAACCTGTGATGTTTGAAGGTGCGCAAGGTTCGTTACTCGATGTCGATCACGGTACATATCCGTATGTCACCAGCTCAAATACAACAGCAGGTGGCGTAAGTTCTGGTTCTGGTCTTGGCCCATTGCATTTAGACTATGTACTTGGAATTACCAAAGCCTATACAACGCGCGTTGGTGCAGGCCCATTCCCAACAGAATTGGTTTACGATGCTGCTGCCGATGAAGGTGATGCAGTAGGTAAACATTTAGGTACAGTCGGCAGTGAATTTGGTGCATCGACTGGTCGTCAACGTCGTTGTGGCTGGTTTGACTCAGTGATTTTACGTCGTTCGGTTGAAGTGAACTCATTGTCTGGAATCTGCTTAACGAAACTTGATGTTTTAGACGGCTTGGACGAAGTGAAAATCTGTGTCGCTTATGAAAACACCGATTCAGGTTGTGTGGGTTCTTCAGATGCAATTTCTTTTGAAAATCTAAAACCTGTGTATGAAACGCTTCCTGGTTGGAAAGACTCAACATTTGGTTTGACTAGTCTAGATCAACTTCCTGCAAATGCTTTGGCTTATGTAAAACGTATTGAAGCACTTGTTGGTTGCCCAGTGGATATTATTTCTACTGGTCCAGACCGTGCTGAAACGATTGTTTTACGTCATCCATTTTCAGCTTAATTTGCTGAATGACGTATGATAAAACGCATCTTTCGAGATGCGTTTTTTTATATGCTTGCTTAAGCACGACCAAAGTTTAGTTTTAGCCTGTTGAAATATGGGATACAACCCATTATAGATTTTAAACCATTATAGATTTTAAAATAGTGCAGGGAGCGTTCGTGAAGTTACAGCCAAATTTATCCAAAACAATTTTCTACTCTTTTCTGTTTGCATTGGGGGGTGCACCAACGCTTGCGATGTGGATTGCATCGTCCCAAACGGATAATCAGGATGTACTGTTGTCTGCTTTTATGGGACTAACGGTCGTTTTACTCTGTGTAATTGTTCCCATTATATTGATTCAAAACACAATATTAATGATTAAAAGAAATAGTCTGATTTTAGAAGAAAAAATTAAACCTGTTGCAATGCTCTATTTGATATTGAATGCAGTCTGTCTATTGTACTGGTTATTGATGATGTTTAAATAATTTTAAATTACATAATTAATAAGATTTACTATTGTAGCTAATATATTTGAAATCTAGCAATTTTTATATACTAGTTGGCAATGGTTCAGGTCGCTGTCACGACCTTATGTTGGAGTAAAAAATGAACAATAAAACGATTTCAGGTGTTGCAATTGCAGCCTTGATGATTGGTTTGTCAGGATGTACCACAATTGCCGATATGGCAGGAGCAGATTCGGCGACACTGAATGCTTCTGCATCGCAAGGATTTAGTAAGATGCGTCAGGAAGCCCAGCAAAAAGGGCAACTGGATACATCATCGACCACATATCGTCGAATTAATGCGGTAATGAATCGTTTGATTCCATATGCCAATCAAATGAATCAAACAGGTCAAGCCTTTCAATGGCAATTGGCAGTGTTGAAATCTGATACCATCAATGCATACGTCGCACCTGGTGGTAAAGTGGTGTTCTACACTGGAATTGTGAATAAACTCAATTTGACTGATGCAGAAATTGCAGCAGTAATGGGGCATGAAATGACCCATGCGTTGGAAGAGCACTCCAAGAATAAAGTCGGTGCGCAAATGTTGACAAACTTGGCTGTCGGGCTTGGTAAATCTTACGTTGGTAGTTCGGCAGGTGGTTTGGGTGGTGCAGCACTGGATTTGGGAAGTCAGGTGGGTGTGGGGCTGCCGTATTCACGTAGTCTGGAAAGCCGTGCCGATTATGGTGGACTTATGCTCATGGCAAAAGCAGGTTATAACCCTCAAGCTGCCATTACGCTTTGGGATAAAATGAGTAAGAGTGGTGGTGCAAATGGACCAGCCTTCTTATCTACGCATCCATCGAATACGCAACGTATTAATGCCATGAAAGAAAATTTGCCTGAGGCAATGGCAATTTATAATAAGCGTCGTTAATTT